>CALMTJ010000164.1:434-13638 GCA_937872715.1 uncultured Methylobacteriaceae bacterium | reverse complement strand
CCGTACCCGTACTGCGCCTGGGCCGTCGCGGCCGACACGAGCAGCCCGGCACCCACCAGGAGAACGCGCGCGCCAAGTCCCATAACCGATCCTCTCCGCCGGCGAAGCCCGGCTGCCCGCTCTACAATACGCGACCGGCGGCAAGGTTCACGGGGCGGGTTCCGCGCCGGCCCGCCCGCGGCTTGACCCGGACGCGGGCCCGGCGGACATCGGAGGCGGCGGCAGCGGGCCGCCCGGATCCGGGCATGAGCGGGATGGAGGCATCCCTGATCGAGGGGATCTCGCGCTGGGTTTCCGTCGAGAGCCCGACATCCGACCGGACCGGCGTGAATCGGATTATGGACCTCGGGGCCGCGGAGGCGGCCGAGGCCGCCATAGCGACGGAGCGGGTCCCCGGGCAGGACGGCATGGGCGACAGCGTCATTCTGCGGGCGGGCCCGGGATCCGGTGATCCCGGTATCCTGGTCCTCTCGCACCTCGACACGGTGCACCCGCTCGGCACGCTCGCCCGCGACCTGCCGCTCCGGCGCGACGGGGACCGGCTCTACGGCCCCGGCATCTACGACATGAAGGGCGGCGCCTACCTGGCCTTGCAGGCCTTCCGCGAGGTCGCGGCAGCCGGGGAGGCGAAGCTGCCGCTGACCTTCCTGTTCACGCCGGACGAGGAGATCGGGTCGCCGACGACCCGCGGCCTGATCGAAGCCTTGGGCCGGCGCTCGGCCTGCGTGCTGGTCACGGAGCCGGCGCGCGACGGCGGCCGGGTCGTCACCTCGCGCAAGGGCGTCGGGCGCTTCGACATCCACGTCGAGGGCCGGCCCTCGCACGCGGGCACGCGTCACCCGGACGGGCGGAGCGCGATCCGAGAAGCGGCGCGCCAGATCGTCCGCATCGAGGAGCTGACGGATTACGGGCGGGGCGTCACCACCAATGTCGGCACGATCTCGGGTGGTACGGCCGACAACGTCGTGCCGCAGCATTGCCGCTTCTCCGTAGATCTCCGCGTGGAGAACATGGCGGATGGCGAGACGTTCGCGCGCCGCATCCTCGACCTGCGGCCCATCGGACCGGACGTGACGGTGACCGTGGCGGGCGGCATGAACCGGCCGCCCTATGAGCGGACGGACGGCAACGCTCGCCTCTTCGGTAAGGCGCGCGAGCTTGCAGCCGGGCTCGGAATGGAGCTCGGCGAGGTGCCGCGCACGGGCGGAGGGTCGGACGGAAACTTCACGGTCGCCCTCGGCGTGCCGACGCTCGACGGGCTCGGCATCGACGGCGACGGTGCCCACACGCTCGCCGAATACGGGCTCATCTCCTCCCTGGTGCCCCGGATGGGCCTCATGGCCGCGCTCCTCCGCGAACTGTCCTGAAGCCGAGCGCGACACCGCTTCCGCCTTGACGTCGCGGTATTGCGACCATAGATGATCAACGTAACATAAGCTGTTGCCGCAGCTGAATTTCAGTCGGATGTTCCGGTAATCACTTCAGCCGGAATGGTGCCGGGGTGCAGAATCGTCTAACCACGCGCGCGGCACTGGACGCATAGATTGGCCGAGCAGAACGACGACCCGAACGGGGCGGGACGGATTCCGGCGATGGATGTCCGCCCTGTCTCCATCACGGACGAGATGAAGCGCTCGTACCTCGATTACGCGATGAGCGTGATCGTGAGCCGCGCGCTGCCCGACGTGCGCGACGGCCTGAAGCCTGTCCACCGCCGCATCCTCTACGCGATGGTCGAGAACAACTACACGCCCGACCGGCCCTACAACAAATCCGCCCGCGTGACGGGCGAGACGATGGGCAAGTACCATCCGCACGGCAACCTTGCGATCTACGACGCGCTCGTCCGGATGGCGCAGCCCTTCTCCATGCGGCTGCCGCTGATCGACGGGCAGGGCAATTTCGGCTCGGTCGACGGCGACCCGCCGGCGGCGGAGCGCTACACGGAGGTGCGGCTCGACCGGGCCGCGATGCCGCTCCTCGACGATCTCGACAAGGACACGGTCGATTTCCAGGCGAATTACGACGGGCGCGAACGCGAGCCGGTCGTGCTGCCAGCCAAGTTCCCGAACCTCCTCGTCAACGGCGCCGGCGGGATCGCGGTCGGCATGGCGACCAACATCCCGCCCCACAATCTCGGCGAGGTGGTCGCGGCCTGCATCGCCTATATCGACGACCCGGCGATCGGCCTCGAAGAGCTGATGGAGATCGTGCCGGGACCGGATTTCCCGACGGGTGGCGCCATCCTGGGCCGCGCGGGCGTCCGGGCCGCCTATACGACGGGACGAGGCTCCATCCTGATGCGCTGCCGCTCCTCCGTGGAGGAGGTGCGGGGCGAGCGCGAGGCGATCATCATCCACGAGATCCCCTACCAGGTGAACAAGCAGACCCTGGTGGAGAAGATCGCCGAACTCGTGCGCGAGAAGCGCGTCGAGGGCGTCGCGGCGCTCCGGGACGAATCCGACCGCGACGGCATGCGGATCGTGGTCGAGATCAAGCGCGATTCGATGGCCGACATCGTGCTGAACCAGCTCTACCGCTACACGCCGCTCCAATCCTCCTTCGGCGCCAACATGGTGGCGCTGAACGGCGGCCGGCCGGAGACGATGAACCTGCGGGACATGATCCGCGCCTTCGTCGAGTTCCGCGAGGTCGTGGTCAGCCGCCGCACCAAGTTCCTGCTCGGCAAGGCGCGCGACCGTGCCCACGTGCTGTGCGGCCTCGCCATCGCGGTGGCGAATATCGACGAGGTGATCCGGCTCATCCGGACGGCGCCGGACCCGAACACCGCCCGCGAGCAGCTGATGGGGCGAAACTGGCCGGCGGGAGACATCGCCCCGCTCGTCGCGCTCGTGGACGATCCGCGGCACAAGCTCGGCCCCGACGGAACATACCGGCTGTCGGAGACGCAGGCCCGGGCCATCCTCGACCTGCGCCTGCAGCGTCTGACCGCGCTCGGTCGCGACGAGATCGGCGACGAGTTGGGGAAGCTCGCGAGCGAGATCGGCGACTACCTCGACATCCTGCGCTCCCGCGAGCGCATCATGACCATCGTCAAGGACGAACTCGCCTCCGCGCGCGACAGCTTCGCCACGCCGCGCCGCACCGCCATTCTCGACTGGGACGCGAATGTCGACGACGAGGACCTGATCCAGAAGGAGGACATGGTCGTGACCGTGTCCCATGCGGGCTATATCAAGCGCGTCCCGCTCTCGACCTATCGGGCGCAGCGCCGGGGCGGCAAGGGACGTTCGGGCATGCAGACGCGGGACGAGGATTTCGTCACGCGTCTCTTCGTGGCGAACACCCACACGCCGATCGTCTTCTTCTCCTCGCGCGGGCAGGCCTACAAGGAGAAGGTGTGGCGGCTGCCGCTCGCTGCCCCGAACGCGCGCGGCAAGGCGCTGATCAACATGCTTCCCCTCCAGGAGGGCGAGCGCATCACCACCATCATGCCGCTGCCCGAGGACGAGGCGACCTGGGACGCGCTCGACGTCATGTTCGCGACCGCGACCGGCAACGTCCGGCGGAACAAGCTGTCCGACTTCATCCAGGTGAACCGCAACGGCAAGATCGCCATGAAGCTCGACGAGGGCGACCACATCGTCGGCGTCGCGACCTGCCGCGAGCCGGACGAGGGCCATCGCGGCCACGACGTGCTGCTGACGACCGCGGGCGGGCAATGCGTCCGCTTCCCGGTCGCGGAGGTGCGGGTGTTCAAGGGCCGCGATTCGACCGGCGTTCGGGGGATCACCCTGACGGACGGCGATGCCGTGATCTCGATGTCCATCCTCACCCATTTCGAGGCGAGCCCCGAGGAGCGCGCCACCTACCTGAAAGATTCGATGGCACGCCGGAGGGCGCGCGGCGGCGAGCCGGTCGACGAGAGCGCCGTCGGTACGGACGGCGCGGAGGAGGACGTCTCGACGGAGGTCGAGCTCGGCGACAAGCGCATCGCCATGGAGGTGGAGGAGCAGTTCGTGCTCGCCGTCTCCGAGAACGGCTATGGCAAGCGCACCTCCTCCTACGGCTACCGCACCACCCGGCGCGGCGGGAAGGGCATCGTCGCCATGGCGACGACGGATCGGAACGGTCGCGTCGCCGCCTCCTTCCCAGTGGCCGAGAACGACCAGATCATGCTGGTGACCAATCGCGGCCAGCTCATCCGGGTGCCGGTCCACGACATCCGCATCGCCGGGCGCTCGACGCAGGGCGTGACGATCTTCGACACGGCGCCGAACGAGGTCGTGGTCTCGGTCGAGCACCTCGTCGGCGACGACGAGGACACCCCGCCGCCGGAGGCGGACGAGATCGCGGAAGGCGGCGCGCCGGACGGGTCGGTGTAGAGCAGGGCGTGCTGCGAGCGGTTGTCCGTCGCGCATGCCCCTTGCCTTGCTCCTTCCCCAAATTCCGATCACGGTCAGCGTCGGAAGATTCGATGTCGATGGACCGACTATTATGAACCAGGCTCTCTCAAAACTCGTGCGTGCAGCCGCCAAGGTGCCGATGACGGAGGGCGAGAGAGAGGAGCAGCATATCCGCTTCTCCTACGGCTCTGCGAAGATCGAAAACAACGACGTCACAGAGGAAATGGTGAGAAGGGCGGCAAGCGAGATGAGTGTCGAGGTACGAGAGCCGAATGGCTGATCGGGACAGCCAGTCTGGCGAACTCGAGCTTATAGTAGATCCTGGAGAGAAGGCTCGGACGGAAGCTGCGAACGCTTTACGCCAGACCAGGGCGGCGATGGCACTCCTTCCTGCCTGGATCGGCTCGGATCGTCCGACGCTTAGGCCATCACTGTTCCAGAACCTGCATGGCATACTCATGCAGCGCATCAGCCCGTATCCTGGCGTTTTCCGTCCAGGGCCGATGTCGATTTCTAAAAGTGAGCACAAGCCGCCACCGCCGTTCGAGGTGCCCCGGCTAGTCGAAGAGTTATGTGACTACGTCAACGAGAATTGGCACGGTCGATCGGCGCTCCACCTTGCTTCATATGTTCTCTGGCGGACAAATTGGATACATCCGTTTGCGGACGGTAATGGTCGAACCGCCCGCATCGTCAGCTATCTCGTTCTCTGTGCTCACACGCGAACCGAGCTTCCCGGAACGCCGACGATCCCGGAACAGATCGCGATCGACAAGAAACCCTACTACGAAGCATTAGAACACGCAGATAGTCACTTCAGACGAGGTTCGGTCGACGTATCTTCCCTGGAGGCGCTGCTCGAAGCGTACCTCGCTCAGCAGCTTCTTGGGTTCTTCGAGACCGCAGGAGGTCGGGCCAATGATTTGGGTGCCGACGTCAAAGCTGAGGTAAGCCACGCCATCGCCGCCGCTCAGTCGGCGGGATATGCGGACCGGCAAGCACGACCATTGTTGCCGAGCCTCAAGCGAAGAAACTTCTGGCTGGACGAACTGGAAGCTCGTCCCGTCCTATACGGTGGCCTGCTGACCATCGCGGTAGCCGTGATTGGTTGGCTGTTCTTCCGTTGACGGTAGCTCGCCCCATGCCCCGCACGGCCCTCTATACCGGCACCTTCGATCCCGTGACGAACGGGCATCTCGACGTGGTGCGGCGCGCTTGCCGGCTGGCGGACCGGGTGGTCGTGGCGATCGGGGTGCATTCGGCCAAGGCGCCGATCTTCACCGCCGACGAGCGCGCGGACATGTTGCGGGCCGTCTGCGGCTCCGTCGCGGCGGAGGCCGGCACGAGCCTGGAGGTGGTGACCTATTCCGACCTGACGGTCGACGCGGCCCGCCGGCACGGCGCGAGCCTCGTCATCCGGGGCCTGCGGGACGGGACGGATTTCGATTACGAGATGGGGATGGGCGCCATGAACGAGGCCATGGCGCCGGAGATCTCCACCGTCTTCGTCCCCGCCTCCCCGGCCGTCCGCCCCATCACGGCCACGCTCGTCCGCCAAGTGGCGCAGATGGGCGGGGACGTTTCGCCCTTCGTCCCGCCGCTCGTGGCGGAGCGGATCAGGTCGAGATACGGCCGGGCCTGACCGTGACGACAGGATACCAGGACCGAAGGATCACACGATGACAGCATCCTCCCTCACGCGCCGGATGGCGGTCGCGGCCCTGTCCGCGCTCGCGCCCGGGCTCGCGGTCGCGCAGGGGGCCGCCGACCCGCAGAACACCGTCTACCTCGAAACCAAGGACGGCCGGGTCACCATACGGCTCCGGCCGGACCTCGCGCCGAAACACGCGGCCCAGATCAAGGCGCTCGTCAAGCGCGGCTTCTACGACGGGATCGTCTTCCACCGCGTCATCGGCGGCTTCATGGCCCAGACGGGCGATCCCAAGGGCAACGGGACCGGTGGCTCGGACCTTCCGAACATCCCGGCGGAGTTCTCGAAGGAGCCCTTCAAGCGCGGCACGGTCGGCATGGCCCGCTCGCAGGACCCGAACTCGGCGAATTCGCAGTTCTTCATCTGCTTCGGCGAATCGTCGTTCCTGAACGGCCAGTACACGGTCGTGGGCGAGGTGACCTCCGGCATGGATGCCGTCGACAAGATCAAGAAGGGCGACCAGGCGAATAACGGCGCCGTCGCGAACCCCGACAAGATCGTCCGCATGCGGCTCGCCGCCGACGCGAAGTGAAGGGCGCGGGGCCGGCGGGACGGCCCCTGTCCGTTCGCCTCATCTACGAAGGACCGAGAGGTCGAGGAGCATGACATGGCCGAACCCGAGAACACGCTGATCCTGGACACCACCAAGGGGGAGGTGGTGATCGCCCTCCGGCCCGACCTGGCGCCCGGCCATGTCGAGCGCATCAAGACCCTCGTCCGCGAAAAGTTCTACGACGGCGCGCCCTTCCATCGCGTCATCGAGGGCTTCATGGCGCAGGGCGGCGACCCGACCGGCACCGGCACCGGCGGCTCCAAGCACCCGGACCTGAAGGCCGAGTTCTCGGCCGAGCCGCACGTGCGCGGCGTCTGCTCGATGGCCCGGACCTCGAACCCGAACTCGGCCAATTCGCAGTTCTTCATCTGCTTCGCCGATGCGAGCTTCCTCGACCGGCAATACACGGTATGGGGCAAGGTCACGGCCGGCATGGAGAACGTCGACCAATTCAAGCGCGGCGAACCCGCGCGCGACCCCGACCGCATCACGACCGCCCGCCTCGCCGCCGACGCGGCCTGAGGGCCGTTACCGCCGAAGGGTCGCGCGATGACGGCCGCCGGGCGCTTTACGCGGCGGACAGCCCGGCGCGGACGTCGTCCAGGAGCTTGCGGGATTCCGAGCCCTGGAGGCGCTGGATGTCATCCTGGTACTTCAGGAGCACGCCGAGCGTGTCGGAGACGAGGCCCGGATCGAGCGCGACGGCGTCGAGTTCGAGCAGGGCCTGCGCCCAGTCGAGCGTCTCGGCGATGCCCGGCGCCTTGAACAGCTCCCGGCCGCGGAGCGAGGCCACGAAGGCGACGATCTCCCGGCCGAGCCGTTCCGGCGCGTCCGGCACGCGCGCGCGCAGGATGGCGAGTTCCCGCTCGGCGCCCGGGTAATCGACCCAATGATAAAGGCAGCGGCGCTTCAGGGCGTCGTGGATCTCGCGGGTGCGATTGGAGGTGACGAGCACGATCGGCGGCGCCTCGGCCCTGACCGTGCCGAGTTCCGGCACCGTCACCTGGAAGTCGGACAGGATCTCCAGGAGGAACGCCTCGAAGGCCTCGTCCGTCCGGTCGAGCTCGTCGATGAGCAGGACCGGCGGCCCCTCCGGATGCGGCTCGAGCGCGTCCAGGAGCGGCCGGCGCACGAGGAAGCGCTCGGAGAAGAGGTCCGTCTCGAGCGCCGTCCGGTCAACCCCGCCGCCCGCCTCCGCGAGCCGGATCGCCATCATCTGGCCCGCGTAGTTCCACTCGTAGACGGCCGACGAGACGTCCAGCCCCTCGTAGCATTGCAGGCGGATCAGCTTGCGGCCGAGGGCGGCCGCGAGGACCTTGGCGATCTCCGTCTTGCCGACCCCCGCTTCCCCTTCGAGGAAGAGCGGCCGCCCGAGCTTCAGGGCGAGGAAGAGCACGGTCGCGAGCGGCCGGTCGGCGACGTAGCCCGACCGGCCGAGCAGCGCGAGCGTCCCGTCGATCGAGGCGGGAAGGGGGACGAGGTCAGTCATCCGGTACCATGTCGGGTGATGTCGGGCATCCCGGTCCTGACGAAGTCCGATGCCGACATGGCCGATGGAGGGTGTGGCCCGACCGTTAAGTTCCGATCAAACCCGCAAGACAAGACCTCATCGGGCCTCATGCTGAGGTGCTCGCCGAAGGCGGGCCTCGAAGCACGCACCGGTCCCCGCCGGGGAACACACGACGTTGCGTGTCCTTCGAGGCCGACCTGCGGTCGGCACCTCAGGATGAGGAAGGCCGTCGCGCCTGCTGACCGGGCTTCAAGCCGTTGCCGCCGCGACGGCGCGGCGCGCCATCACGCCGACGAGATGCGCGCGGTATTCCTGGTCCGCGTGGATGTCGGAGGCCATGTCGTCCGGCGCGACCTCCACGTCCTTCAGGGCGTCGGCCGTGAAGCTCTCCTTCAGGGCGGCCTCCATATCGGTCACCCGGAAGACGCCGTTCGCGCCGGCGCCGACGACCGTGACGCGGATCTCGCCCGAGGCGGTCTCGGCCACGCAGACGCCGCACAGCGCGTAGCGGGAGGCCGGGTTGCGGAACTTCTGGTAGCCCATGCGTTTCGGGATCGGGAACTCGACCGCGGTCACGATCTCGTCCTCGTCGAGCGCCGTCGAGAATAGCCCGGTGAAGTACTCGTCGGCCGCGATGCGGCGCTTGTCGGTGACGATCGTGGCGCCGAGGGCCAGGGAGGCGGCCGCGTAATCGGCGGAGGGGTCGTTGTTGGCGACCGAGCCGCCGATCGTGCCCCTGTGGCGAACGGCCGGGTCGCCGATCGTGCCGACCATGGCGGCGAGCGTCGGGATCGCCGCCTTGACGACCTCCGATTCGGCGACGTCGTGATGGCGGGCGAGGGCGCCGATCACCAGGACGTCGCCCTTCCGGTCGATGCCGTCCATCCCGGACACGCCGCGGAGGTCGACGAGCGCGGACGGACCCGCGAGCCGGAGCTTCATGGCCGGCAGGAGCGTATGGCCGCCGGACAGGAGCTTGCCGTCCGGATGGTCGGCCAGCATCGCCTTCGCCTCCGCGAGGCTCGTCGGCTTGAGGTATTCGAAGGCGTACATCGCATCCCTCCCGGGGCTCGGCCTCGAGGGCCGGCCTCAACATGGCACCGGACATTGCCACGTCGTTCCCGCCCGCTCCAGCCCCATCGTTGACAGGTGCGGCTCCGCTCCCCATAGCGATCGGCATGTTCGCGCGTGCGCCATTCCGACGACGATCCCGGCTGCGCCGCGCAGGCTGACCGGCACCTCCGGACCGTGCCCCCGGGCCGCCTTCCGCGGCTTCCATTCGTCGATCGTCACCATTTCTGCAGAACGGAGCGGGCCCATGGCCGATATCTCCACAGCCGGGCGCCTCAAGGGCGCCGTCGCGTCAATCTTCATCGACGGCGAGGCGGGCACCACCGGTCTCGGCATCCGCGAGCGCCTGGCGGGCCGAAGCGACCTCGACCTCCGGTCGATCGACCCCTCCCGCCGGAAGGACCCGGAGGCCCGCCGGGAGATGCTGGCGGGCGTCGATCTCGCGATCCTGTGCCTTCCGGACGAGGCGGCGCGGGAGACGGTGGCGCTGGCCGACGAACTCGGGCCGGACGCGCCCAGGATCCTCGACGCTTCCACCGCCCACCGGACCGCTTCCGGCTGGACGTATGGCTTCGCCGAGCTCGTGCCCGGCCATCTCGACGCCATCGCGGCATCGACCCGTGTCGCCAATCCGGGCTGCTACTCGACGGGCGCCATCGCGCTCCTGCGCCCCCTCGTCGATGCCGGGCTCGTGCCGGCCGACCACCCGCTCTCGGTCAACGCGGTTTCCGGCTATAGCGGCGGCGGCCGCGCCATGATCGAGGCGTTCGAGGCCGGCCGCGGTCCGGCCTTCGAGCTCTACGGGCTCGGTTTCGCGCACAAGCACCTGCCGGAGATCGTCGCCCATGCCGGGCTGACGTCCCGGCCGATCCTGATCCCGTCCGTCGGCGATTTCAGGCAGGGCATGCTGGTCTCGATTCCGCTCCACCTCGACAGGATGCCGGGCCGGCCGCGTCCGGCCGATCTCGAAAACGCGCTGCGCCAGCACTATTCCGGGGGAGGGCAGGTGCGGGTCGTCGCCGCCTCCGCGGCCGACCGGCTGGAGCCCGAGGCGCTGAACGGCACGGACGTCATGGAGCTCCGCGTCTACGGTCGGGGCGACGACGCGCTCCTCGTGGCGCGGCTCGATAATCTCGGGAAGGGCGCCTCCGGGGCCGCCGTGCAGAACGCGGCCATCATGCTGGGCCTGCGGGAGGAGGCGCGGCGCGAGGCGGCGTAGGGTCCGCCTCACCGTCATCGCGAGCGCAGCGAAGCGACCCAGGGGCGGCGTTCGCGTCCTGGTCTGCTGCGGCGGCTCCGCCTCCTCGCAGGGATGGCCGGCGGGGCGGTCAGCCCGTCGCTGCCGCGAGGCGCGCCAGCGCCTCGTCGATCCTAGAGCCGCGCTCTTCGGCTGCGGCGCGGCGCTCGCGCTGCTCGTCCACCACTTCCTCGGGCGCCCGAGCCAGGAAATCCGCGTTGGCGAGCTTCGCGTCGATCTTGGCGATGTCGCCCCCGACCTTGTCGCGCTCCTTGCGCAGGCGCCCGGCCTCGGCCGCGATGTCGACGATCCCGGCGAGCGGCAGCGCGGCGACCCCGCCCCGGACCAGGAGCTGCGCCGATTGCGGCGGCGCCGTCTCCGCGACCGAGATGTCGGACACCCGGGCGAGGCGCGTCACGGTCTCCTCCCAGCCGGCGACCAGCACGAGCGGCAGCTGCGCACTGGCCGGGACGGTCATCTCCGACCGGACGGAGCGGATGGCGGAGACGAGGTCGACCACCCAGCCGATCTCGGCTTCCGCCTCCGCGTCGGCCGGGATCGACAAGTCCGGCCAGGCCGACAGGGTGAGGAGCCCCGTCGCGATGCCGCCCCGGCGCTCCGCCCACAGCTCCTCCGTCAGGAAGGGCATGAAGGGGTGGAGGATCTGCACGATCGTGTCGAAGACGAAGGCGGCCGTCCGCCGCGTCTCCTCCCGGCCGAGCGTCTCGCCGCCCTGGAGCACGGGCTTTGAGAGTTCCAGGAACCAGTCGCAATAGACGTTCCAGGCGAACCTATAGGCGGCACCCGCGGCGTCGTTGAACCGGTACTCGCCGATCCCGGCACTCACCTCGGCGACGGCCCTGGAGCATTCGGCCAGCACCCACCTGTTCAGCGACAGCCGAGCGGCGGCCGGGTCGAAGGCGAAGGCCGGCTCGCAGCCGTTCATCTCGAGGAAACGGGCGGCGTTCCAGATCTTGGTCGCGAAATTCCGGTAGCCCTCGACGCGCTGCAGCGACAGCTTGATGTCGCGGCCCTGGGCCGCCATCGCGGCCAGCGTGAAGCGGAGCGCGTCCGCACCGAACCTGTCGACGAGCTCGATGGGGTCGATGACGTTGCCCTTCGACTTCGACATCTTGGCGCCGCGCGCGTCGCGAACCAGCGCGTGGATGTAGACCGTGTCGAACGGGACCCGGCCCATGCAGTAGAGGCCCATCATCATCATCCTGGCGACCCAGAAGAAGATGATGTCGAAGCCGGTGACGAGCGCGTTCGTCGGGTAGAAGCGGGCGAGCTCGGGCGTCTCCGCCGGCCAGCCGAGCGTCGAGAACGGCCACAGGGCCGACGAGAACCAAGTGTCGAGGACGTCATCCTCGCGCGTCAGGTAGGACGAGGCCCTGTCCGGATCGCCCGCGATCGCTGCGCCCTCCTCCTCGGTCAGCGAGCCCGCGACGACGTCCCGCGCGAGGGCCTCCGCGAGCGCCTCCTCCTCCGTCTCCGCGACGTAGACGTGGCCATCCGGGCCGTACCAGGCCGGGATGCGGTGGCCCCACCAGAGCTGGCGCGAGATGCACCAGGGCTCGATGTTCTCCAGCCAGCCGAAGAACACCTTCTCCCAGTTCGCCGGGGCGAAGCGCGTCTCGCCTGCCCTGACGGCCGCGAGCGCGCGCTCGGCGAGCGGCCGCACGTCCACGAACCATTGGTCGGTGAGGTAGGGCTCGACGACGACCCCGGACCTGTCGCCGTGCGGGACGGAATGGGTGTGCGGCTCGACCTTCGCGAGGAACCCCGCCTCGTCCAGCATCGCGACGACGCGCCCGCGCGCCTCGGCGCGGTCGAGCCCCTCGAGATCCAGGAGGGCATCGAGCGCCGGGCCGGCCGGGAGCCCGTCCAGGAAATCGTCGTTGTCGCGGACGCGGATCTCGGCCTCGGGTCCGAGCACGTTGATGAGCCGCAAGCCGTGGCGGCGTCCGACCTCGAAGTCGTTGAAATCGTGCGCCGGCGTGATCTTGACCGCTCCCGTCCCCTTCTCCGGATCGGAATAGGAATCGGCGACGATCGGGATCGCCCGGCCGACGAGCGGGAGCGTCGCGTGGCGGCCGATGAGGCCTTTGAAGCGCTCGTCCTCCGGATGCACCGCGACCGCGACGTCGCCCAGCATCGTCTCCGGCCGGGTGGTGGCGACGGTGATGAAACGCTCAGGCTCGCCGGCGAGCGGATAGCGGACGTACCAGAGCGAGCCCTTCACCTCGAGCTGCTGCACCTCCAGGTCGGAGATCGCGGTGCCGAATTTGGGATCCCAGTTGACGAGGCGCTTGTCGCGGTAGACCAGCCCGTCGCGATGGAGGTCGACGAAGACCTTGAGGACCGCGCGGGACAGCCCCTCGTCCATGGTGAAGCGCTCGCGCGACCAGTCGCAGGAGGCTCCGAGCCGCTTCAGCTGGTTGACGATGGTGCCGCCGGACTGCTCCTTCCACGCCCAGACGTGCTCGACGAAGGCCTCGCGGGTCAGGTTTCGGCGGTGGATCTGCCGCTCGGCCAACTGGCGCTCGACCACCATCTGGGTGGCGATGCCCGCATGGTCCATCCCGGGCTGCCAGAGCACGTCGCGGCCGCGCATGCGCTCGAAGCGGCAGAGCACGTCCTGCAGCGTGTTGTTGAGCGCATGCCCCATGTGGAGGGAGCCGGTCACGTTCGGCGGCGGTATGACGATGCAATAGGGTTCCGCGCCGGCGCGGAACCCTATTGCATCGTCATA
>CALMTJ010000164.1:0-390 GCA_937872715.1 uncultured Methylobacteriaceae bacterium | reverse complement strand
GCAGGATCGAAGAACTTGTGCATGCGTCAGGGCTTTTCGGAGCGCCAGGAGGCTTTGAAGGCCTCCGCCGGCCCCGTCAACCGCAGGGCAGCTCGGGCAGGGTCCGCTCCCTCGTCAGCCCCGCCCGCGGGCGACCCGCTCGATCTCGGCCCGGACAAGTCGCTCGACGAGGGGTGGGAGGTTGTCGTCCAGCCATACCTTCAGCATCGGCTTCAGCATCTCCTTGACGAGATCCTCCAGCGTGCGGGCGTTGCGGGTCAGGACGGTATGGGAGAGGGCGTTGAAGGCATGGCCGATCGAGGCCGTCGCCTCCGTCGAGATGAGGTGCTCCGGGATCCGCGCGGCGGGCTCTGGCGCGGGTTCCGGTTTCGGGTCCGGGGCGCTCGGGGC
>CALMTJ010000163.1 GCA_937872715.1 uncultured Methylobacteriaceae bacterium | reverse complement strand
GTCAGTTCGTCCGCGATCTCCGGACGCTCCGCTCGCTCGTCGCCGCGCAGATGGCGAGCGCTGCCGGCTGAGGGCGATCCGTCCGTGCGAGCGCAGCGGAGCAACCCGGCGACCGCGCGCGACCGGCCGGGTCGCTTCTCCGGCTGCGCCTCCTCGCGATGATGGCGCATGCGCGACGTCCCCGAAAGCTGACCGACGCCCGTCCCGCGAGGTGTCACCCGGTTGTCATCCGGACGTCGTGGGGGCATCGTCTCCCGCATCGACATGACGGGCTCGACCAAGAGCCTCGCGCATCAGGGAAGATCCGCCGTGAACCGCACCTTCAGGACAGCCGCGTTCGCGGCGGCCACCCTCGCCTTCGCGGCTCCGCTCCGCGCGGAGACCGAGATCCAGTGGTGGCACGCCATGACCGGCGGCAACAACGACGTCGTCGTGAAGCTCGCGGAGGGCTTCAACGCCTCCCAGAAGGAGTTCAAGGTCGTCCCGACCTACAAGGGCAGCTACCCGGACACGATGAATGCCGGGATCGCGGCCTTCCGGGCCGGCAATGCCCCGCACATCATCCAGGTCTTCGAGGTCGGGACCGCCACCATGATGTCGGCCAAGGGCGCGGTGAAGCCCGTGTTCCAGCTGATGAAGGAGGCCGGCGAGCCCTTCGACCCGAAGAGCTACCTGCCGGCCATCACGGGCTATTACTCGACCGCGCAGGGGGACATGCTGTCCTTCCCGTTCAACTCCTCGTCCATGGTGATGTGGGTGAACAAGGACGCGCTGAAGAAGGCGGGCCTCGACGGCGACAAACCGCCGAAGACCTGGCCGGAGGTGTTCGACGCGGCGAAGAAGCTGAAGGCGGCCGGCTACGCGACCTGCGGCTTCTCCAACGCCTGGGCGACCTGGGCCAATGTCGAGCAGCTCTCCGCCTGGCACAACCTGCCGCTCTCCACCAAGGCCAACGGGCTCGACGGGTTCGACACCGTGCTCGAGTTCAACGGCCCGCTCCAGGTGAAGCACCTGCAGACCCTGATCGACCTGCAGAAGGACAAGACCTACGATTACTCGGGCCGCAGCAATGCCGGCGAGGGCCGCTTCACCAGCGGCGAATGCCCGCTCTTCCTGACCTCGTCGGGCTTCTACGGCAACGTGAAGGGCAACGCCAAGTTCGAGTGGTCGGCGGTGCCGATGCCCTATTATCCCGAGGCGGCGGGCGCGCCGCAGAACTCGATCATCGGCGGCGCGTCGCTCTGGGTGATGGGCGGCAAGTCGGCGGACGAGTACAAGGGCGTGGCGAAGTTCTTCGCCTACCTGTCCGACACCGACCGCCAGGCGAAGCTCCACCAGGAATCCGGCTACCTTCCCATCACCCGCGCCGCTTACGAGGCCACGAAGGCGACGGGCTTCTACAAGACGAACCCGTCGCTCGAAACGCCGCTCATCGAGCTCACCAACAAGGAGCCGACGGCGAATTCGCGGGGGCTGCGCCTCGGCAACATGGTCCAGCTCCGGGACGTGTGGTCGGAGGAGATCGAGGCGGCGCTGGCCGGGCAGAAATCCGCGAAGGACGCGCTGGACGCGGCCGTCACCCGCGGCAACGCCATGCTGAGGCAGTTCGAGCGGACGGTGAGTCGGTGACTCGACCTCCCCTACCCTCC
>CALMTJ010000162.1:4592-4938 GCA_937872715.1 uncultured Methylobacteriaceae bacterium | reverse complement strand
GAGCGAGGCCTCCTCGGCCGCCAGCGCGTCGGCGGCGTCCGGCAGGATGCCGAAGCGGGCCGCGACGTCCGGCGCGTAGCGCAGGAGGTCGGGCCGGAGCTTCAGGAGGTTGATGTCCTTCGCCTTGCCCTCCAGCATGACGTCGAAGGTCAATCCTTCGAGGTCGCGCATGAAGCGGGCGAACTCGAACGGGTTGGTGAAATCGGCATGCCCGGTCCAGACGGGCGGGAGTGATACCTTCTTCAGCTTCTTCGTCGCGCGTTCACGGCGCTTCAGCTCCCGCATCTCGGTGCGGGGCGAGGAATAGTGGAGCTTCGGCCGCACGCCGTCCGGCCAGGTCAGGAGG
>CALMTJ010000162.1:3919-4582 GCA_937872715.1 uncultured Methylobacteriaceae bacterium | reverse complement strand
GGATGCGCCGGACGGTCTCGACCATGTCGAGACGCTCGGGGTTGAGGCACCAGAAATGCTGGTAGTCGAAGATCAGCCGGACGCCGGTCCGCTCGTGGATCCAGAGCACGTCGGCGGCGCTGAAGCGGAGGTCGTCATGCTCCAGCACGAGGCGGCGGCGCACGTGCTCCGGCAGGTTCGGCCACGTCTCCGCCCAGCGCGCCCGGCTCGCCGGAACGTCGCCGTAGGTCCCGCCGACATGGGTGACGAGGACGGCCTCGGGCCCCATGCCCATCCGGTCCAGCATCTCGGCCTGTGAGGACAGGTCCCAGATGCTCTTGCGGGTCAGCTCCGGATCGGGGCTGTTCAGGAGCACGTATTGCGACGGGTGGAAGGAGAGCCGGATGCCGAGCCGGTTCGCCTTGGCGCCGACCGCCCGGAGCTCAGCGTCGCTCTCGGCCACCATGCCGTGGAATTGCGGCATGTCGGGATGCGTCGCGTAGGGCGCGAGGTCCGACGAGAGCCGGTACATGGCGACGTCGTGCCGGGCGAGATGGTCCAGGATCCCGTCCAGGTACTCGAGCGACGTCCTGAGATGGGGGTTCTTCTGCCAGCGGCGGGTGTCGTTGCTCTTCAGGTCCGGCCGGGCCATCCCCTTCACGGGTAAGCCGCGCCGGAGCGGCG
>CALMTJ010000162.1:619-3909 GCA_937872715.1 uncultured Methylobacteriaceae bacterium | reverse complement strand
CGTGGGAGCAGGTGTCATCCCGGCCCAACGGGCGAGCGGCCGAAGGGTTCGGCGCGCTCGCGCCGACGTGAGCCCGCGGTCAGGCGGCGCGCCGACGCTCCAGGGCGAGGCCGCGCGCGAGGTCGAACGAGGCGATGCGCGGCCCCCGGATGGAGAGGCGCGCCTCCCATTCCTCGAAGGTGCGGTTCGCCTCGCGCGGCCATTCGGCGGGCGTGAGCCCCGCATCCGACGCGGCCCGGAACCGGGCCGAGAGCTCGCGCTCCAGCGCGCCCTGGTCGGCGAGGCTCAGCGTCACGCGGCGGATGTAGAGGGCGGCCGCGCGTGCGGCCCAACGGCGATGATCCGGGATGTCTGTCGTCATGTCTCGTCTGGTCGGGATCGCCCGACGGTCCCCGTCCTTCACCGCCGGAGGGCCATCGCGCGTCAGCCGCGGCGATCGGTCGATGTCGTCCTGAGAGATGGCGGCCGGGATGCCGGATGCAAGCTCCTCGGCGACATCGCGGGTCGGATGTCCGGCACGACACCCGGACGGCCGGTCCCGGACGGTTGGGTTCAATCCGCCCGACCGGCGTAACGGCGGGGTAACTCACCCCCGGTATGACGGAGCCGTGGAGGCGCCGGCGCCAGATGCTCGTTCTCGGTGTCATCGGAATCTGGCTGGGCTGCCTCGCCGCCTTCATCTTCGTGACCGTCCGGGCTCCGACCCTCGAGGAGATGCCGGATCACCGCGAGATCGACACGACGGACGAGTTGGTCGCCGAGCTGCGGCGTCTCCTGGAACAGGGCCGCACAGCAGCCTCCGGCGCCGGAGAGGTCGCCGCCACGGACAGGCGAAGGGTCGGCTGACGGGCGCCGTCCCGACGCGACGGCCCGCTCGTTCCTTCTGGCGCGAGCGGCGTCAGCCGCGTCGGCGCAGCCGATGGAGGGCCGCATGGCCTCCGACCAGGCCGATGGCCGCACCCGCCGTGCTGGCGACCACATCGATGAGCTGCGAGGTGCGCCCGGGAATCCAGATCTGGCCGGTCTCGAGGACCGCGGCCAAAGCCGCGAAGCCCAGCCCCATCCAGCGGGTGCGGCCGAGCGGCCAGCCGAGCTTCAGGATCGCTGCCGCGATCACGTAGGCGGCCACATGCTCGAACTGCCCGCGCATCCCGGTCCGGATCTCCATGTCCTTCGGCAGCCAGGACAGGACGACGATCGCGATCACGCACGAGATCGCGGCGATGCGGAGAAGTGCTCGAACCATGCCGCCCCGGTATCAGACCGGAGGCGGGACACCTATCCCGGCCGCGCGGCGGCGGGGACGCCGTCGTGGGACCATTCCTGAGATGTCCGCCTCCGAGGGTTCCACTCCCTTCCAATCTGTTCCGCTTTCGATGGCACTCGACAACCACCCTTCCCGCCCGCGAGGCCTTGCAGTACAAGCGCTTGGCGAGCGTCGGGGCGTAGCGCAGTCTGGTAGCGCATCTGCTTTGGGAGCAGAGGGTCGCTGGTTCAAATCCGGCCGCCCCGACCAGCCATCCGGCCCGCTCCGGACAACGTGAAGGACGGCATGTCGTCAGCCCGCATCCATCGGCCCGCCAAGAGCGCGACGCAATCCGGCCTCGCCCGCACGAAGGCGTGGCTGCTCGAATTCGAACCCGAGACCGCGCGCGAGATCGAGCCGTTGATGGGTTGGACCTCGTCCGGCGACACCCGCCAGCAGCTCAGGCTCAGCTTCGACACCCGCGAGGAGGCGATCGCCTACGCGGAGCGGGAGGGGATCCCGTACCGGGTGGAGGAGCCGCACGACCCCGCGCGACGTCCGATGTCCTATTCCGACAATTTCAAGTTCAACCGGTCGACGCCCTGGACGCATTGACCGGCCTCGGTCACGCCCCGGGCGGGAGGCGCGCGCCCGTCCCGCCCGCTACGGGGCCGCCACGGCGCCGGCCTTGACGCCGAGGAAGCCGTCCAGGAGCTCCGGGCGCGCGAGCAGGGCGGCGCTCGGCCCGGAATGGACCACCGTGCCGCGATCGAGGATCAGCGCCGCCTCGACGACGCCCAGGATCTCGCGCGGCTTCTGCTCGACGATGATCGTGGACAGGCCCTCGTCCACCACGACCCGCTTCAAGGCCGCGAGCAGCTCCTCGACGATGATGGGCGCGAGCCCTTCCGTGGGCTCGTCCAGCAGGAGGAGGCGCGGGTTGGTGACCAGCGCCCTGGCGACCGACAGCATCTGCTGCTCGCCGCCCGAGAGCTGGTTGCCCCAGTTCCCCCGCCGCTCCCGGAGGCGCGGAAACATCCCGTAAACGCGCTCCAGGTCCCATGGGCCGGGCCGCCGGAAGGCCGAGAGGTTCTCCTCGACGGTCAGCGACGGGAAGATGCCGCGCTCCTGCGGCACCCAGCCGATCCCGGCCTTGGCCCGCTTCTCCGGCGGCGAGCGGGTGACGTCCCGCCCGGCGAGCGCGATCGTGCCGCCGCGATGGCGGGTCAGCCCGACGATCGTGTCGACGAGCGTCGTCTTGCCGACGCCGTTGCGGCCGAGCAGCGCGAGCGATCGGCCTTCCGCCATCCGGAAGGACACGCCCGAGATGACGGTCGCGGCCCCGTAGCCGGCCGTCAGCCCCTCGACCGCCAGGATGTCAGGCAATGGCCGTGCTCCCGAGATAGACGGCCCTGACCTGCGGGTCGCGGCCGACCTCCTCCGGCGTGCCCTCCGTCAGGAGCGTCCCGTTCACCAGGACGGAGATGCGCGTCGCGAACCGGAACACGAGGTCCATGTCGTGCTCGATCAGCAGGATCGTGACGGCCGGCGGCAACGCCGCGACGGCCGCCAGGATGTCCTCGCGCTCGCCCTCCGGCACGCCGGCCGCCGGCTCGTCGAGGAGCAGCACCTTCGGGCCGCACGCGATGGCGAGCGCGATCTCGAGAAGGCGCTGCCTGCCGTAGGGGAGCGCCCTCGTGGGGCCGGTCATCACGTCCGCGAGGCCGAACCGTTCGAGCACGTCCACGCTCTCCTCGACCACGCGCCGGGAGGCGCCGAAGCGGCGCCAGATCTGCCGGTCGAGCCCGAGGCGCCGCGAGACGGCGAGCCCGGTCGCCTGGAGCGGCGTCAGGTCCGGGTAGAGCTGGTTGATCTGGAACGTCCGCACGAGGCCCTTGGCGACGCGGGCGGCGCGCGGCAGGTCCGTGATGTCCTCCCCGCCGAGGAGGATGCGGCCGCCGCTCGGCGGCACGACGCCGGTCAGGAGGTTGATCAGCGTCGTCTTGCCGGCGCCGTTCGGTCCGATCAGCGCCTGCCGGGCGCC
>CALMTJ010000162.1:0-609 GCA_937872715.1 uncultured Methylobacteriaceae bacterium | reverse complement strand
TCGCGGCTGTAGGTGTGCGGCAGATGGTCGACGCCGCCGAGGAGGCCGCCGAAGCGCTTATCGAGGCTTCGGATCTCCAGCGCGGGGTTCACGTTGCGCGTCCCGGGCGCAGGAGGCCCAGCACCCGCCCGGGCAGCGCCCCCATCCGCTCTCGCCCGACCAGGACCAGCACCACCAGGATCAGGCCGACCCAGAACTCCCAGAACTCGGGCGTCCGGGCGGCGAGCCAGTCCTGGACGAGGGTGAACAGCACGGCGCCGACGATGCCTCCGTAGAGGTAGCCCGCGCCGCCGATCGTCAGCATCAGGAGGGCGTGTGCGGAGCGGTGGAACTCGAGCACGTCGAGCGAGACGAACTGGGTCGTCTGCGCCAGCAGCGCCCCGGCGAGCCCGGCGCAGGCGGCCGAGACCGTGTAGGCCGCGACGAGCCGTCCCGTCACCGGCACGCCGATGGCCGAGGTGCGGAGCGCGTTGCCCTTCACGGCCCGGAGCGACAGGCCGAAGGCCGAGTGGACGAGGCGGCGCAGCCCCATCGTGACGAAGAAGAGGACGATGAGCGAATAGGCGGCCGAGACCCGGCCGAAAATGTCGAACTCGAACAATCCGAGCA
>CALMTJ010000161.1 GCA_937872715.1 uncultured Methylobacteriaceae bacterium | reverse complement strand
GCGCGCCTCGAACAGCTCCGCCACGCGCGGCAGGCCGCCCGTGATGTCGCGCGTCCGGGCCGAGTCCGTCGAGATGCGGGCCAGCACGTCGCCCGCCTTCACCTTGGAGCCGGGATCGACGTTGAGGATCGCCTCGACCGGGAGCAGGTAGCGGGCGTCGCCGCCGCGGGCGAGCTTCGCGGCTTTCCCGTCGGCCGACTGGACCACGAGCGCGGGCTTGAGGTCCGACGTCCGGGCCGAGCCGCGCCAATCGATGACGAGGCGCTTCGAGATGCCGGTCGATTCGTCCGCCGTCTCCGTCATCGACATGCCGTCGACGAGATCTTCGTATCCGACGATGCCGTCCACCTCCGTCAAGATCGGGCGGGAATAAGGATCGAACTCGGCGATGCGCTGCCCGCGCTTCACCTGGTCGCCCTCGTCCACCTTCAGCTTCGCGCCGTAGATGATCCGGTGCACGGCCCTCTCGGCGCCGTCCGACCCGGTGATCACGACGGAGTTGTTGCGCCCGACGGCGATCAGGTCGCCATCCGTGTTGCGGGCCACGGCTCGGTTGCGGATGTGGACGGTCCCGTCGAAATTCGACTCGACGAAGGACTGGTCCGCGAGCTGCGCGGCGCCGCCGATGTGGAAGGTCCGCATCGTGAGCTGCGTGCCCGGCTCGCCGATCGACTGCGCCGCGATGACGCCCACGGCCTCGCCGTGGTTGACGGGCGTGCCGCGGGCGAGGTCGCGCCCGTAGCACGTCGCGCAGACGCCGTTCTTGGAGGCGCAGACCAGCACGGAGCGGATCTTCACCTCCTGGATGCCGGCGGCGGTGATGTCGGGGATATGGTGCTCCTCGATCATGGTGGCGGCCGGCACGATCACCTTGCCGTCAGGATCGACGACGTCCTCGGCGGCGAAGCGCCCGGCGATGCGGGAGGCGAGCGATGCGACCACCTGGCCGGCATCGATGATCGCCCGCATGCGGATGCCCTTCTCCGTTCCGCAATCCGGCTCGCGGATCACGGCGTCCTGCGCCACGTCGACGAGGCGGCGGGTCAGGTAGCCCGAATTCGCGGTCTTCAGGGCGGTGTCGGCGAGGCCTTTGCGGGCGCCGTGCGTCGAGTTGAAATACTCGAGCACGTCCAGGCCTTCCTTGAAGTTCGAGATGATCGGGCTCTCGATGATCTCGCCGGACGGCTTCGCCATCAGCCCGCGCATCGCTGCCAGCTGCTTCATCTGCGCCGGGGAGCCGCGAGCTCCCGAATGGCTCATCATGTAGATCGAATTCACAGGCCGGTCGCGGCCATGCTCGTCCTTCTGCACGGACGAGATGCGGTTCATCATCTCGGAGGCGAGACGGTCCGAGCATTTCGCCCAGGCGTCGACGACCTTGTTGTACTTCTCGCCCTGGGTGATCAGCCCGTCCTGGTACTGCTGCTCGTAATCCTTGGCGAGCGTGCGGGTTTCCTCGACGATCGACCACTTGTTGTCCGGCACCACCATGTCGTCCTTGCCGAACGAGATGCCGGCCTTGAACGCGTGGTGGAAGCCCAGCGCCATGATGCGGTCGCAGAACACGACCGTGTCCTTCTGGCCGCAATTGCGGTAGACGGTGTCGATCATGTTGGAGATCTCGCGCTTCGTCATGAGCTTGTTCACGACGTCGAACGGGACCTTCTTGTGCTTGGGCAGCACCCCGGACAGGATCACGCGGCCCGGAGTGGTGTCGAACGTCTTTGTCAGCGGCTCGCCGTCGGGACCGATGCCCCTCCAGCGCCACTTGATCTTCGAATGGAGCGTGACGCTCTTCGACGTCAGCGCGTGTTCGAGCTCGCCCAGGTCGCCGTAGACGCCCTGCATCGGGTTCGCGGTGTTGCCGCCCTTGAACTCGCCCGGCTCCCCGTCCGACACGATGGACAGGTAGTAGAGCCCGAGCACGATATCCTGCGACGGCACGATGATCGGCTGGCCGTTCGCCGGGTGCAGGATGTTGTTGGTCGACATCATCAGGACGCGCGCCTCGAGCTGTGACTCGAGCGAGAGCGGCACGTGGACGGCCATCTGGTCGCCGTCGAAATCGGCGTTGAACGCCGCGCAGACGAGCGGGTGCAGCTGGATGGCCTTGCCGTCGATCAGGACCGGCTCGAAAGCCTGGATGCCGAGCCGGTGCAGCGTCGGCGCCCGGTTCAGCATCACGGGATGCTCGCGGATGACCTCGTCCAGGATGTCCCAGACCTCCGACTTCTCCTTCTCGACGAGCTTCTTCGCCTGCTTGACGGTGGCCGAGAAGCCCTTGGCGTCGAGCCGGGCGTAGATGAACGGCTTGAACAGCTCGAGCGCCATCTTCTTCGGCAGGCCGCATTGATGCAGCTTCAGCTCCGGGCCGACCACGATGACGGAGCGGCCGGAATAATCGACGCGCTTGCCGAGGAGGTTCTGCCGGAATCGGCCCTGCTTGCCCTTCAGCATGTCGGCCAGCGACTTCAGCGGCCGCTTGTTCGCGCCCGTGATGACGCGGCCGCGCCGGCCATTGTCGAACAGCGCGTCCACCGCCTCCTGAAGCATGCGCTTCTCGTTGCGGATGATGATGTCCGGCGCCCTGAGCTCGATCAGCCGCTTCAGGCGGTTGTTGCGGTTGATGACGCGGCGGTAGAGGTCGTTCAGGTCCGAGGTCGCGAAGCGGCCGCCGTCGAGCGGGACGAGCGGGCGCAGGTCCGGCGGGATCACCGGCACCACGGTCAGGATCATCCATTCCGGCTTGTTGCCGGATTCCATGAAGGCCTCGATGATCTTCAGCCGCTTCATCAGCTTCTTCGGCTTCAGCTCGGACGTCGTGACCGAGATCTCGTGCCGGAGGTCGACCGCGGTCTTCTCGAGGTCGAGATCCTGCAGGATCTTGCGGATGGCCTCAGCGCCGATGAGCGCGGTGAAGTTGTCCTGGCCGTACTCGTCCTGCGCCCGGATGTACTCGTCCTCCGACAGGAGCTGGCGCTCCTTCAGCGGCGTGAGGCCGGGCTCGATGACGACGTAGGATTCGAAATAGAGGATGCGCTCCAGCTCCTTCAGCGGCATGTCGAGCAGGAGCCCGATGCGCGAGGGCAGCGACTTCAGGAACCAGATATGGGCGACGGGCGCGGCGAGCTCGATATGCCCCATGCGGTCGCGCCGAACGCGCGCCAGCGTCACCTCGACGCCGCACTTCTCACAGATCACGCCCTTGTACTTCATGCGCTTGTACTTGCCGCACAGGCACTCGTAATCCTTGATCGGACCGAAGATGCGCGCGCAGAACAGGCCGTC
>CALMTJ010000160.1:7421-14717 GCA_937872715.1 uncultured Methylobacteriaceae bacterium | reverse complement strand
CTCCTCCTCTTCCTGAGGTGCCGATCGGAGATCGGCCTCGAAGGACGCATAACGGTCGCGCGTGCCCCCGGATCAAAGTCCGGGGGCGTGCTTCGAGGTCCGCCTGCGGCGGCCACCTCAGCATAAGGAGGAGTTTTCGGACGGCTCTTAGGGCGTATGACAGAGTCATATGACGAGCGGTTCGTCATGGCCGGGCTTGGCTCGGCCATCCACGTCCGTCCGGGGCCGTGACGTCGATAGGCTCGCGCGCGGCCGCGTCCTTCGTGGTTGGCCGGGCCAAGCCCGGCCAGGACGGGCCGCCCGGTGTTCAGGGGTTGGAAGCTCTCGGGCCGCGTCCCGACGGCGGTGCCTGGATCCGCTCAGCCCGCCTGGAGGCCGGCCGGGCCGGCGCCCGCGACCTGCGCGGCGTGCAGCCGGCGGTAGTGCCGGTCCGCCTTGAGCAGGTCGTCATGCGTGCCCTGCTCGGCGATGCCGTCGGCCGTGATGACGATGATGCGGTCGGCATTGCGGATGGTCGCGAGCCGGTGGGCGACGACGAGCGTCGTGCGCCCCCGGGCGAGCTCCGCCAGGGATTGCTGGATGGCCTGCTCCGTTTCCGTGTCGAGCGCGGAGGTCGCCTCGTCCAGGATCAGGATCGGCGGGTTCTTGAGGAAGATCCGGGCGATGGCGAGCCGCTGCTTCTGGCCGCCGGACAGCTTCACGCCCCGCTCGCCGATCACCGTCTCGAGCCCGTCCGGCAGGTCCTCCACCATGCGGTCGAGCCTGGCGCGCCGGACGGCGTCCTCGATGGCGGCAGCGTCCGCGTCCAGCCGGCCATAGGCCACGTTCTCCCGGATGGTGCCGGCGAACAGGAACACGTCCTGCTGCACGACGCCGATCTGGCGCCGGAGCGAGGCGAGCGTGACGTCCCGTATGTCCACCCCGTCGATCGTGATGCGGCCGGTCTCGACGTCGTAGAAGCGCGGCAGGAGCGACACGAGCGTCGTCTTGCCGGCGCCGGATGGGCCGACGAAGGCGACCGTCTCGCCCGGCCGGATCGCGAGGTCGATGCTCTCGAGCACCGGGCGGCCGGACGCGTAGCCGAAGGAGACGTCCTCGAACCGGATCTCGCCGGCGAAGAGCGGGGCCGCGGCCGCGCCCGGCCGGTCGGAAATGTCCGGCGGCGTCGCGAGGAGCTCCTGGTAGCGGCGGAAGCCCGCGATGCCCTTCGGGTAGGTCTCCAGAACCGCCGCGATCTTGTCGAGCGGCCGGTAGAACACGCCGACGAGGAGCAGGAACCCGACGAAGCCGCCGACGGTGAGGCTGCCCCGGACCACGAAGGCCGTGCCGGCGAGCATCACGGCGAGCTGGACGAGGCGCATGCCGAGATAGTTGAGCGTCTGCCCGGCGGCCATGATCCGGTAGGCGTCGAGCTTGGTCCTCCGGTAGCGGCCGTTGTCGCGGGCGAAGAGGTCCCGCTCATGGTCCTCGTTGGCGAAGGCCTGGACGACCCGCACGCCGCCGATCGCCTGTTCGAGGCGCGCGTTGAACGCGCCGACGCGGCCGAACTGCTCGCGCCAGTTCGCCGCCATGCGGCCGCCGTATCGGGCGACGACGAAGCCCGCGACCGGCACGACGAGCGCGGTGACGAGCGCGAGCTCGACATGGAGGGTCAGCATCAGCGCGAAGGCGCCGACGAACGTCATCACGGCGATGAACAGGTCCTCCGGCCCGTGATGGGCGACCTCGCCGATCTCCTCCAGGTCCTTCGTGACGCGGGCTACGAGGTGGCCGGTCCTCTGCTCGTCGTAGAAGCGGAAGGAGAGGGTCTGGAGCCTGTCGAAGGCGCGCCTGCGCATCTCCGTCTCGATCTCGATCCCGAGCACGTGCCCCCAATAGGTGACGATCGCCATGAGGCCGGCATTCACCGCGTAGACGGCCAGCAGGCCGGCGGCGCAGACCAGGATCAGCGGCCAGTCGCCCCGCGGCAGGAGCCGGTCGACGAAGGCCGCGACGGCCAGGGGAAAGGCGAGCTCCAGGAGCCCGGACAGCACGGCGCAGCCGAAATCGAGCAGGAACAGCCCGCGATGCGGCCGGTAATAGGCGAAGAAGGCGCTCAGCACGTCCGGCTCGTCAGGAGGGGCGATCGCGAGGTCACGCCCTTCGCGGGGGACGCTCGACGGGACCGAGTACCGCGAAGCGGTGCCCGGTGTCGAGGACGCGCCGGAGCGCGCGACGCGGTCGGGCTCGCGGCACCCCTTCGGCGCGGACCCCGCGTCGGCCAAGCTGTGCTAAGCCGGGCCATCGATCTCCACGAGGCCCGGACCGGATCATGCTGCATTTCACCCCTGACGAATTCGGAGCGCGGCAGGCGGCCGCGTGCCGGGCGATGGCGGCCCGCGGCCTCGACGGGCTCCTCATGTTCCGCCAGGAGAGCATGTATTACCTGACCGGCTACGACACGTTCGGCTACGTCTACTTCCAGTGCCTGTATCTCGGGGCGGATGGGAGGATGGCGCTCCTGACGCGCAAGCCCGATCTCGAACAAGCGCGGCTGACCTCGATCATCGCCGACATCCGCATCTGGGTGGACGGCGCGGACGCCAATCCGGCGACCGAGCTCCGGGCGATGCTGGCGGAGCTCGCCGGGGCCGGGCGGCGGCTCGGCGTCGAATACGAGGCCTACGGGCTGACCGGCCGCAACGCCCAGCGCCTCGCCGCCGCGATGGACGGCTTCGCCCGCCTAGAGGAGGCATCGGACCTCGTCAGCCGGCTCAGGATCGTGAAATCGGACGGCGAGCTCGCCTATGTCCGCCGCGCGGCCGCGCTGGCGGACGACGCCCTCGACGAGGCCCACCGCCTGGCCTGTCCCGGGGCCGACGAAGGCGAGATCCTGGCCGCCATGCAGGGCGCGGTGCTGCGCGGCGGCGGGGATTACCCGGGCAACCCCTTCATCATCGGCTCGGGCGAGGAGGCCCTCCTCTGCCGCACCCATTCCGGACGGCGCCGGCTCTCGGCCCGGGACCAGCTGACGCTCGAATTCGCCGGCGTCTACCGGCAGTACCATGCGTGCCTGATGCGGGTGATCCCCATCGGGGAGGCGACCGAGCTCCACCGACGCTACCACGCGGTCGCGGTCGCCGCGATGGAGGCGGTGGTCGACGCGTGCCGGATCGGCCGGACGATCGGCGAAGTCTACGCGGCGCATGCCCGGGTCATGGACGAGGCGGGCCTGTCGGAGCAGCGCTTGAATGCCTGCGGCTATTCGCTCGGCACCACCTTCGCGCCGAACTGGATGGACTGGCCGATGATCTACGCCGACAATCCGGTCGTGATCGAGCCCTCCATGGTGCTCTTCCTGCACATGATCCTGGTCGATCGCGGGAGCGCGACAGCCATGGCGCCCGGCCTCACGATCGTGACCGGTTCCGGCGGCCCGGAGGTCCTGTCGCGCCATTCCCTCGACCTGCATGTCGGCTGAGGGACGGCCTGGCCGTCCGGACGTGCCGGCGAGGTCGGGCGTACGGCCGGACCTCGACATCGGCAGTCGGGTTTCGGCCCTCGGATACGGCCGCTCATGCCGCTTCCGCGAGGGAGACGAGGTCGCGCACGCCGTCCTCCGCCGGATGCGACAGGCGAATGAGCTCGAACTCGCCCTCGTAGGTCTCGGCGAGCGCCGTGCAGCTTTCCACCCAGTCCCCGCAATTCATGTAGCGGATCCCCAAGAGGTCGTGGATGACGGCGTGGTGGATGTGACCGCAGATGATGCCGTCGGCGCCGTGGCGCCGGGCTTCCGTGACGAGGGCTTGCTCGTAATCCCCGATGAGGTTCACCGCGCCCTTCACCTTGAGCTTGGCCCATCGCGACAGCGACCAATAGGTCAGGCCCATGCGGCGGCGGATCGCCGCGAGGCCCGCATTGACGACGAGCGCCGTCTCGTAAGCCCAGTCGCCGAGGAGCGCGAGCCAGCGCGCATGCCGGACGACGACGTCGAACGCGTCCCCATGCACGACGAGGTAGCGCCTGCCGTCCACCCCGACATGGACCGCGCTCGCGACCACCTCCACCCCGCCGAAATGGATGCCGAGATAGCTCTTCAGGAACTCGTCGTGATTGCCCGGGATGTAGACCAGCCGGACGTTCTTGCGCACCTTGCGCAGGAGTTTCTGGACGACGTCGTTGTGCTGCTGCGGCCAGTACCAGGCCTGCTTCAACCGCCAGGCATCCACGATGTCGCCGACGAGGTAGATCGTGTCGGCGTCGTGGTCCCGGAGGAAGTCGAGCAGCAGCCCGCTCTGACATCCCCTCGTCCCGAGATGGACATCCGAGATGAAGATCGCTCGGTATCGGCGATGACGTTCCAAGATGCGGCCCTGATTCTCACGTTGCGCCCCTTGCATGTTCCCGCCCGATTGCGCCTGTATGACACCTGCGGGTCCTCGTGAGGTCGGGTCCGGGGCGGATGGGGACGATCCGGCGGGAGGCCGGGGTCACGTCCCTGTCACACCGGGGCGCTACCGAGCCGGTTTCGAACCTGGTGGCCGAGCGATGTCGCGAAAACTGCTCTCCGTCTGCTTTCTCACCTTGGCGGCGACGTCGGCGCTGCACGCCCAGACGATCTATCCGCTGGACAGGGCCGAGATCCTCGCCGGGTCCCGTTTCGACCTGAAGGTCGAGTTTCCGGGATCTCCCCGGCAAGAGGACGTCACGGTCACCGTGAACGGCGCCGCGCCCGCGGACGTGCTCGGCGGCCCGGTCGCCTTCGTCGAGAAGGAGGACGGGTCCGACCGGTCCGCGCTCTGGATCCGGGGCGGGTCCATCCCCCGGCCCGGGACCTACAAGGTCGAGGCGAGCGCCGGCGGCCGGAGCCGGACGGTGAGCTGGGAGGTGTTCGGCACGCCCGAGCGGCGGGCGAAGAACGTCATCCTGTTCATCGGCGACGGGCTGTCCGTGGCGCATCGGACGGCCGCCCGGATCCTCTCGAAGGGGATGAAGGAAGGCCGCTACGGCGGCGAGCTCGCGATCGACGACATGCCCGCCATGGCGCTGATCTCGACGTCGGGGACGGATTCGATCGTGACGGATTCGGCCAACGCCATGTCCGCCTACACGACGGGCCACAAGACCTGCGTCAACGCGCTCGGCGTCTACTGCGCGCTGAACAAGAACACGCTGGAGCATCCGAAGGTCGAGACGATCGGCGAGCTGGCGAAGCGCCACCCGGGCGGCCCGATGGCCGTCGGCGTCGTCACCAATACCGAGATCGAGGACGCGACCCCGGCCGGGATCGTGTCGCATACCCGCCGCCGCTCGGACTACAACGACATCGTCGAGATGTTCTGGGCCGTGAAGCCGGACGTCATCATGGGCGGAGGCTCCGTCAACTTCCTGCCGAAATCGACGCTCGGGTCGAAACGCGTCGACGACCAGAACTTCGTCGCGAAATTCGGGGAGGCCGGCTACCGCTTCGCCCCGACCGCGACCGCCATGAAGGCGGCGGCCGCCGACCCGTCGACCACGAAGCTGCTCGGCCTCTTCAACACGGGCAACGTCGACGGCGCGCTCGACCTCAAGTTCCTGAAGAAGGGCACGGTCGACAAGTTCCCGGACCAGCCGGACGTGGCCGAGGAGACGAGGGCCGCGCTCGACATCCTGTCGCGCTCGCCGACGGGCTTCGTGCTGATGGTCGAATCGGGCCGCATCGACAAGTACTCCCACTCGCTCGATCCGGAGCGGGCGATCTACGACACGATCATGCTGGACAACGCCGTGAAGGCGGCGAAGGATTTCGCCGGGGACCGGAACGACACGCTGATCATGGTGGTGGGAGACCACGCGCACCCGGTCTCGGTCGTCGGCACCTATGACGACGACCGCCCGGGCGACAAGCTCCGGGACAAGCTCGGCGTCTACGCGGAGGCGGGCTTCCCGAACTACGAGGCCCCTGGTCCCGAGGGCTACCCGCCGTCCGTCGACGTCTCCCGGCGCATCGCCTTCGTGTTCGGCGCCTATCCGGATTTCTGCGACAGCGGCAAGCCCTATCTCGCGGGCGAGAACGTGCCGGCCGTGCCCGTGCCGGGCAAGCGGAACGTCTACGCGGCGAACGAGAGGAATTGCAGCGGCCCGATGGCCGTCCGCCGCGAGGGCAATCTCGGCTTCGACGTCAGCCAGGGCGTGCACGCGGCGGACGACGTCGTGCTGACCGCCACCGGACCCGGTTCCGAGCTCTTCCGGGGCCGCATGGACAACACCCGGGTGTTCCGCATCATGGCGACGGCGCTCGGCCTCGCCGCCGCGAAGAAGGAGTGAGAGCGCGTTTGCGGACGATCCTCACCTCGCTCCTCATGCTGAGGCGGCCGGCGCAGCCGGCCCTCGAAGCACGCACTCGGAACGCTATGCGCAGGCACGCTCGACCCTTGTGCGTCCTTCGAGGCTCCGCTCCGCATCTCAGGATGAGGAGGTGAAGGGTTGCAGATGTCCTCCCGACCGATCTTCGGCAGATTACCCTCCCGGCGCGGCATCCTGGCGGCCGGCGTCGCGCTCGGCTCGGCGGGCCGGCTCTTGCCAGCCCGGGCGGCGCTCGCCGCCGAGACGGTCACCTTCGAGGGTCTCTACAAGAGCTTCGGCGTGCTCGGCCTCGAATTCTCCGACCGGATCGTCGCGCTGAAGGACCGGGCCGTCCGGATCGAGGGCTACATGGCCCCTCCCCTGAAGCCGGAGAGCGACTTCTTCGTGCTCACCCGCGAGCCGCTCGCCATCTGCCCCTTCTGCCAGTCCGACGCGGATTGGCCGCTCGACATCGTCGTGGTGTACCTGAGGGGGGTGAGCCCGCTCGTCTCGGCGGGTTCGCGCGTCGCCGTGTCCGGGCGCCTGGAGCTCGGGTCGTTCACCGACGGCAAGACCGGCTTCGTCAGCCAGTTGCGGGTGGTCGATGCCGCCTACGGCACCGCCTGACGGGCGGCGGGGCCTGCCTCTGCGGGTCGAGGACGTCGCCGTGACGGCGCGGCAGCGGGACGGGACCCGGCTGCCGATCCTCCGGATCGGGCGGCTCGCGCTCCCGGCCGGCGCCCAGGTCGCGGTCACCGGCCCGTCCGGCGCCGGCAAGTCGAGCCTCATCGGGCTCCTCGCCGGCCTCGTCGGCCCGGATGCAGGGCGGGTCGCCTGGGGGGACGACGAGGTCACGGTCATGCCCGAGAGGGCGCGCGACGGCTGGCGGCGCCGGTCCGTCGGGCTCGTGTTCCAGGATTTCCACCTCGTGCCGGAGCTCGACATCCTGTCGAACATCCTCCTCCCGGCGAGCTTCGCCCGGCTCCGGGC
>CALMTJ010000160.1:5349-7411 GCA_937872715.1 uncultured Methylobacteriaceae bacterium | reverse complement strand
ACCCGGCCATCATCCTGGCGGACGAGCCGACGGCTAGCCTCGACGGGGAGACCGGCCAGGCTGTGGCGGACCTCCTGGTCGAGACGGCCGCCCGTTCGGGCGCGACGCTGCTGGTCGCGACGCACGACCCTGCCGTCGCGTCGAGGCTCGGGACGCGCTGGCGGATGGCGGGCGGCCTGGTCGAGGGCGCCGCCCCTGCCGATCCCGGACCGGGCTCACCGTGAATCCCTGGCCGATGGTGCTGGCGGACCTGCGGGCGATGCGCTGGACAGCGCTCGCCGTGCCGCTCCTCGTCGCGCTGGCGGTCGCGAGCGCCGTCGCCATCGGGGCGCAGGAGCGCATCCTGCGCTCCGGGTCGGCCCGAGCGTCGGACGATTTCGACCTCCTGATCGGCGCCCCGGGCAGCGAGACGCAGCTCGTCCTGACGGCGGTCTATCTCGACCTCACGGCGCTCAGCCTCATGAACGGCCGCATCCTCAACACGCTCGCGGCCGATCCCCGCGTGGCGGGCGTCGCCCCGATCGCGTTCGGGGACGTCGTCGCCGGCTACCCGGTGATCGGCACGAGCGCGGCCTTCGCGTCCCGCTGGGGCAGGCTGTCGCCGCGGGAAGGGCGGATGTTCGCGTCCGAGGGCGAGGCCGTGATCGGGTCCGATGTCGGGCTCCGCCTCGCGGACAAGGTGGTCCCGTCGCACGGAACGGCCGAGCGCGGGCTTTCCGCGGCCGAAGAGGCGCGCCATCGCCATGCCGGCGTCAGCTACACGATCGTCGGCCGGATGCCCCGGACGGGCACGCCCTACGACCGGGCGATCCTCCTGCCGGTCGAGAGCGTGTGGGCGACGCACGACCTCGGCAACGGCCATGCCGCGTCGGGCGGGATCGGGCCGCCCTTCACCGCCTTCGTCGTTCCCGGCGTCCCGGCCGTCGTGGTGAAGCCCCGGAGCGTGGCCGACGCCTACGCGCTCCGCGCCCAGTACCGGGCCGGCGGGACGACCGCGCTGTTCCCGGCCGAGGTGCTGGTCTCCCTCTACCGCACCATGGGCGACGTGCGGGACGCGCTCGTGGTCGCCGCCTGGCTGAACACGGGCCTCGTCTTCGGCGCCCTCGCCCTCCTGGTCCTTACCCTGACCGGGCTCCGCCGGCGACGCTACGGCATCCTCCGGGCGCTCGGCGCGCCGGCCCTTTACATCGTCTCCGTCGTGTGGCTCGGAGCGGCGCTCCCAATCGCGGCGGGCGGGCTCGCAGGGCTCCTCCTCGGCTGGCTCGGGACGGTCGCGGTCTCGGGGATCATCGAGGCCCGGACCGGCCTCGCGCTCGCCTTCCGGCCGGAATGGCAGGACGGCCTCCTCGTCCTCGGGCTCGTGGCGATGGGGGCGGTCTTCGCGGGGCTGCCCGCCCTCGCCTCCTACCGGCAGCCGGTGAACGCCGCCCTGCGCGGCTGACGTCCGGGATCGCCCGTGCCGATCAGCGCTGGCCGTACGCGGCGCTCGCGAACAGGTCCTTGTATTCGCGCGGCTGCGACCGCCAGTATTGCTTCGGGGCGATCACCTGAGCGCCGAGCCTCGCGGCCGCGTGCCAAGGCCAGCGCGGGTCGTACAGCATGGCGCGGGCGAGCGAAACCGCGTCGGCGCGCCCGTCCGCGATGATGGCTTCGGCCTGTTCCGGCTCCGTGATCAGCCCGACCGCGATCACCGGGATGCCGACCGCCCGCTTCACCCGCTCGGCATGCGGCACCTGGTATCCGGGGCCGAGGGCGATCTTCTGATTCGGCGAGACGCCGCCGGTCGTGACGTGGATCGCCGCGCAGCCGCGATCCTCCAACGCTCGCGAGAGCGCGATCGTGCCCTCGACGTCCCAGCCGCCCTCGACCCAATCGGTCGCGGAGATCCGCATCCAGACCGGCCGCTCCGCCGGGAACGCCGCACGGACCCCGTCGAACACCTCCAGGGGGAAGCGCATCCGGTTCTCCAGGCGGCCGCCATACTGGTCCTCCCGGCGGTTCGCCAGCGGCGACAGGAACTGGTGTAGGAGGTAGCCTTGGGCGCCGTGGATCTCGATTCCGT
>CALMTJ010000160.1:0-5339 GCA_937872715.1 uncultured Methylobacteriaceae bacterium | reverse complement strand
GCCCGGTCGAGCGCGACCGGGACGTCCTCGTCCTCCGAATGCGGGACCCCGGACGGCGCCTCCGTCTTCCCGCCGCCCGGCTCGCCCGGCCCGATCTGCGCCCCGCCATCCCAGGGAGCCCGGCTCGACCCCTTGCGGCCGGCATGGCTGAGCTGCACCGCGACCGGCATGGGCGAGCTTTCCCGCACGCCCCGGAGCACGCGGGCCAGCGCCGCCTCGTCCTCGTCCGAGTAGAGGCCGAGATCGGCGGGCGAGATCCGGCCTTCGGCCGAGACGGCGGTGGCCTCGAGGATCATCAGCCCGGCCCCGGACAGCGCCAGGTGACCGAGATGGATCATGTGCCAGTCGCCGGCCCGGCCCTCCGTCGCCGAATACTGGCACATGGGCGCGATGACGATGCGGTTCGCGAGATCGAGCTCGCCGAGCCGCAGGGGCTGGAAGAGATGGCTCATCGAAACGCTCCGGTATCGGCCGCCGACAATCGTCCCGTCAGCTTCGCAGGTCCGGCGGCGGGCCGCCATCGGCCCTCGCCGGAGCCGCCGGCCTGCCCTTGCCGGCGGCGACCCGCGAGAGCTGCTCGAACGGGTCCTCGACCAGGCTGACATGGTGCAGCATGGCCGCGTGGGCGCCGGCCGCGTCGCCGCGCAGGATGGCCGCCACCACCTCGCCGTGCTCGGCATGGGAGCGAGGGAGCCTGCCCGGTGCGCGGAACTGCGCCTGTCGGTACGGCGAGAGACGACGCCTCAACCCGGCCGCGACCTCGGCCAGCGTCGCGTTATGCGCACCGGCATAGACCGCGCCGTGGAACTGGAGGTTCGACGCCGCATAGGCCTCGGCGCGCTCCGCCTCAGCGTCCTCACCCATCCTCCCGTGCAGGTCGGCCAGCCGCCTCCGCTCGATCGGCGTCATGCTGAGGGCGGACAGCCGCGCGCAGGTCGCCTCGACCTCGCCCATCGCCACGAAGAGCTCTTCCAGGAGCTCCGGCGTCACGCTGGACACGGTCGCGCCCCGGCGTGGCCGGACGTCGATCAACCCGCCCGTGCCGAGCTGACGCAGCGCCTCCCGGACGGGAGTGCGCGACACACCGAAGCGCTCGGCGAGACTCTGCTCGTCAAGCCGCGTCCCCGGCGGGAGCTCCCCGCCGAGGATCGCCTCCGCGATGGCGGCCGCGAGCCGCTCCACGAGTGTCTGGGGTGTCGCGTCCATGAACGTGCCCCGTGCAGCTTACCGCGTCGGACGCCGGCCGCTGCCCCGTCCCGACGCGCCGAGGCGCGAAAATTCGAGCAGTCGCGCCGATCATTTAGGCATGCATTATGGCTTATTTGCATGCAATCTTAGAGATCCGAATTCCGCAACTCGGCTGGCCCGACGTGCTTGACGCCTCCCTTCTCGACCCCGGGCCGCGAGCCCGACGCATTCCCGGCAGGGGCGGCCGAGCGGCACGCCTTGTGCGTGCCGGACGCACCGGAAGTTGGGAGGTCCGTCCCGTGACCCGAGGCGAGGACGCGGGACATCACGCTCGCCATGCCGGCAGGCTTCGGACCGCCTGACCCCTCGGCAGAACCCGACCCCCGATCCGCAGCGAAAGAGACCGATGACCCTCACCCGCCGCACCGCCCTCGCAGCAGGCCTGTCCGCCCCCTTCGTCGGGAAGGCCGCCGCCCAGGCGCCCTCACGCAACGAGACCCTTCTTCTCGTTCAGGAATACGGTCCGAACTCGCTCGACATGCAGGGCATCGGCGCGTCGCAGCCCGTGAACGGCGTCGCGCTCAACTGCTACGACCGGCTGCTCCGCTTCAAGCCCGTCCCGATCCCGGGCGGCGGCGGCAACCAGGTGTCGATGACGGAGCTGGAGGGCGAGCTGGCCGAGAGCTGGCAGGTCGCGTCCGACGGGATGAGCTGCACCTTCAAGCTGCGCGACGCGAAGTTCCATTCGGGCCGGCCGGTGACCGCCAAGGACGTGAAATGGTCGCTCGACCGCGCCGTCTCGATCGGCGGCTTCGCCACGACGCAGATGAACGCGGGCTCCATGGAGAAGCCCGAACAATTCGTGGCGCTCGACGACAAGACCTTCCGGGTGGATTTCATCCGGAAGGACAAGCTGACGATGCCGAACCTCGCCGTCACCATCCCGTTCGTGTTCGATTCCGAGCTCGCGGCGAAGAACGGCGGCGGAGATCCCTGGGCCAAGGACTGGCTGAAGAACAACGTCGCGGGATCGGGCGCCTTCAAGGTCGAGAGCTGGAAGCCGGGCGTCGAGACGATCTACGTGCGCAACGATGCCTGGGCGTCCGGCACGCTCCCGAAGCTGCGTCGGGTCATCGCCCGGGACATCGCCTCGCCCTCGACGCGCCGGGCGCTCATCGAGAAGGGCGATGCCGACATCTCCTACGGGCTGCCGCCGAAGGATTTCAAGGACCTGATCGACGCCGGGAAGATCAAGGTCGTCGGCGTGCCGATCCCGAACGCTGCCTGGGGCCTCTACCTCAACACGCAGGTCGGGCCGTTCGCGGACGTGCGCCTGCGCCAAGCCGTCGCGTGGGCGCTGCCCTACGACAAGATCCTGCAGGCCTCGCTGTTCGGCCGCGGCGTCGACCTGTCGGGCGGACCGGAGACGCCGAAGCCTGCCTGGCCGCAGCCCTATCCGTACCGGACGGACGGCGCCAAGGCGAAGGCGCTCGTCGACGCCGCCACGCCCGGCGGGTTCGCGACGACGCTCCTGTTCGACGCCGGCACCGCGACCGTCGCCGAGCCGATGTCGGTGCTCATCAAGGAAGCGCTGGCCCCGCTCGGCATCAATGTCGAGATCACCAAGGTGCCGGGCTCGAACTTTCGCGGGGAGATCGCCAAGAAGACGAACCCGATGGTGCTCAACCGCTTCGCCGGCTGGCTCGACTACCCGGATTACTACCTGTTCTGGACGATGCACGGCGCGAATTCGATCTTCAACATCGCGTCGTATCAGAACCCGGAGCTCGACAAGCTCATCGACGCGGCCCGCTTCACGGCGGACAAGAACGGCTACGAGAAGGAGGTGGTCTCCTTCCTGTCGCTCGCGGAGCGCGAGGTGCCGCTGGTGCCGATCTCCCAGCCGACCCATGACGTCGCCATGCAGAAGACGATCGGCGGCTACCAGTTCCAGCCCTGCCGCGAGCCCGATTTCCGCTACCTGACGAAGGGGTGAGGCGGATGGAACCGGCATCGGGCGGCGCGCACCATCCCTCCCCCCTTGCGGGGCGGGCCGAGTCGCGGCGAAGCGCGAACCGGGGTGGGGGTCGAGCAGGAGGCACCGTGAGCATTCCGTTCGTCCCGACCCCCACCTGGCTCGGCTTCGCCGAGTCCGCCCTCCCCGCAGGGGGGAGGGATGGCTTCCCGCCGTGCTGAAGACGCTCGGCGATCGCCTGCTCACCACCCTCCCGGCGCTGGTCGGGGTGATCGTGGTGTCGTTCCTCCTCACTCGCGTACTGCCGGGCGACACGGCCGCGTATTTCGCAGGCCCGGCCGCGACCCCCCAGGCGATCGCCGAGATCAGGAAGGAGCTAGGGCTCGACCGGCCGCTCCCCGAGCAATTCGGCCGCTACGTGGCCAATCTGTCGAAGGGCAATCTCGGGCAGTCGCTGACGACGGGCCAGCCGGTCCTCGCCGACATCTCGGCGCGCCTGCCGGCCTCGGCCGAGCTGACGCTCTTCGGCCTCGTCATATCGCTCCTTATCGCCGTGCCGCTCGGGATCACGGCGGCCGTGAAGCAAGGGTCGGCGATCGACCACGCCTGCCGGATCGTCGCGACCGCGGGCGTCTCGCTGCCCGTGTTCTTCACCGGGCTGCTCCTCGTCTACGTCTTCTACTTCCTTCTCGGCTGGTCGCCGGCGCCCCTCGGGCGGCTCGACGTCTTCTTCTCGGCCCCGCCGGCCGTGACCGGCTTCTACCTGATCGACAGCCTGCTCGACCGCGACTGGGAGACGTTCCGGGCGGCACTGTCCCAAATCCTCCTGCCCGGGACGACGCTCGCCATCTTCGCCCTCGCGCCGATCGCCCGCATCACGCGCGCCTCGATGCTGGCCGTCCTCTCATCCGAATTCGTCCGCACGGCCCGCGCCTCCGGCCTCGGCGGCCGCACCGTCGTCATGACCTACGCGTTCCGGAACGCGATGCTGCCGGTCGTGACCACGCTCGGCATGGTGTTCTCGTTCCTGCTCGGCGCCAACGTCCTCGTCGAGAAGGTCTTCGCCTGGCCGGGCATCGGCTCCTACGCGGTGGAGGCGCTGATCGCGTCCGACTTCGCCCCCGTGCAGGGCTTCGTGCTGGCGATGGCGATCCTCTACATTGTCCTGAACCTCCTCATCGACCTGACATACGGCCTCATCGATCCCCGCGTAAGGATGGGCGCATGACCGCGACCCCCGCCGCCACGCTGGCTGCCGCCACCGCTCCGGCGCGCCGGCCGTCCGGTCTCGGCGCGACGCTCGCCCATGCCCGCTACGTGGTGGCCGACAACCCGGTCACCGGGCTGTCGTTCGGCCTCTTCGCGCTGCTCCTCGTCTGCGCCGTCATCGGGCCGGCCATCGTGCCCTACGATCCGCTCGCCAGCGACACGGCGGCGGGGCTTCAGGCGCCGTCCGGCCGGCATTGGTTCGGCACGGACCAGCTCGGCCGCGACATCCTCTCGCGCGTCGTCGCCGCGACGCGTCTCGACATGGGGATCGCGATCTTCTCCGTCGCGCTCGTCTTCGCGGCCGGTGGGCTCGCGGGCGTCGCGGCCGGCTTCTTCGGCGGCTGGACGGACCGCATCGTCGGCCGGATCGCCGACACCATCATGGCATTTCCGCTCTTCGTGCTCGCGATGGGCATCGTGGCGGCGCTCGGGAACTCCGTGACGAACATCGTGATCGCGACCGCGATCATCAACTTCCCGCTCTATGCCCGCATCGCCCGCGCGGAGGCCAGCGTTCGCCGAAACGCGGGCTTCGTCCTGGCGGCCCGGCTCACCGGCAACACGGATGCGCGGATCGTCCTGACCTCGATCCTGCCGAACATCCTGCCCATCATGGTGGTGCAGATGTCGCTGACGATGGGCTACGCCATCCTGAACGCGGCCGGGCTCTCCTTCATCGGCCTCGGCGTCCGGCCGCCGACGCCCGAATGGGGCATCATGGTGGCGGAAGGCGCGGGCTTCATCGTGTCCGGCGAATGGTGGATCGCCCTCTTCCCGGGCCTCGCGCTGATGCTCGCCGTGTTCTGCTTCAACCTGATCGGCGACGGCCTCCGCGACATCGTCGACCCGCAGAGGCGCACGTGATGCGAGCGCCGAACCCCGCGGGTGATCCCTCCCCCTTGCGGGG
>CALMTJ010000159.1:1272-2456 GCA_937872715.1 uncultured Methylobacteriaceae bacterium | reverse complement strand
GCGCGCCGCCCTCCCGGTCCGTCAGCGCGAGCGCAGCTTCGTCGGCGGCGCCGCCTGGCGATGACGGGAAGGCGCCGCGCCCGCCCGGCTTGACCGGCCGGAAGGGCGGGTGCGAAAGCCGCCTTCCTCCCCGACACCGAAAGTGCCCATGAGCGCCGCCCGTCTCGACATCCTCACGCTCGGCAACGCCATCGTGGACGTGCTGGCCCGCACGGAGGAAGACTTCCTCCTCGCCCAGTCCGTGCACAAAGGTGCCATGCAGCTGATCGACGAGGCGCGGGCGGAGAGCCTGTACGGCGCCATGGGTCCGGCGATCGTGGTCTCCGGCGGCTCGGCCGCCAACACGGCCGTGGGCGCGGCCTCGCTCGGGGCCAGCGTCGGTTTCGTCGGAAAGGTCAGGGACGACGCCCTCGGCCGGCTCTTCGCACATGACCTGAACGCCACCGGCGTGCGCTTCGACGTCCCGCCCGCGACGGACGGCCCGGCCACGGCCCGGAGCTTCATCCTCGTCACCCCGGACGGGGAGCGGACCATGAACACCTATCTCGGAGCCTGCCAGACGCTCGGCCCGGCCGACCTGCGGGAGGACACCGTCCGGGCCGCCGGCATCGTGTATCTCGAGGGCTACCTGTGGGACCCTCCGGCCGCCAAGGACGCGTTCCGGGCGGCCGTCCGGATCGCCCACGAGGCCGGCAACAAGGTCGCGCTCTCCTTGTCGGACCCGTTCTGCGTCGACCGCTACCGCGACGAGTTCCGCGGGCTCCTCCGCGACGGCAGCCTCGACATCCTGTTCGCCAACACCCACGAGCTGAAGAGCCTGTTCCAGACGGCGGACGAGGAGACGGCGCTGGCGGCGCTCCGGGGCGAGGCGGTGCTGGGCGTCGTGACGCGGTCGGCCGAGGGCGCCGCCGTGGTGTCGCGCGACGGGACCGTCGCGGTGCCGGCCTTCCCGGTGGAGACGGTCGCGGACACGACCGGGGCCGGCGACCTGTTCGCGGCCGGGTTCCTGGCCGGCCTCGCCCGCGGCCTGCCGCACGAGACCTGCGCCAGGCTCGGCGCGCTCGCGGCCGCGGAGGTGATCGGCCATCTCGGCGCCAGGCCGCAGGCCGACCTCGCCGCGATGGCCCGGCGGGAAGGGCTCCTCGCCTGATCGGGTCCGGCCCGTCCCTCGTGGGCCTCCCGTC
>CALMTJ010000159.1:0-1262 GCA_937872715.1 uncultured Methylobacteriaceae bacterium | reverse complement strand
AGCCTTGAACAGGCGATGTCAGCCCGGCTGATCTCCGCCCCGTCGTTGCGAGCGGAGCGAAGCAAACCAGCCGGCACTGCGCGAGCGCCTGGATTGCTTCGTCGGCTACGCCTCCTCGCAAGGACGGCGGTCGATCCGATCGCGCGGAGGATCAGGCCGCCTCGTCCCGGTGCGGTTCGCGGTCATCCGTCAGGCGCGGCTCGTCGTCCTGCCCTGTCGTCCCGGCCTCGCTCGGAAGCGCGACCGCGAGCGGCCGCCGCATATGGGCGAAGGCCCGGTCCATGTCCTCCCGGATGCGCTCGATCAGCTCGTCGAGAGCGAACTCCTGTCCCGCACCATCCATCCTGAAGGTCTCTCCCCATTCCGCCCGAGTCGCGGCGGCCGGATTCTGCCCGCATCGGGCCGCCCGGGTCAGGAGGCGCAAAGGTCGCACCTGTTAACGGGGGTGGACCGGCGGGCAGCCTACGATGTCCGGATGCCGATTCGCGCCGCCCTCCTCGCCTGCCTGGCGCTTCCCCTGGCCCCGGTCGCCGCATGGCCGCAGGAGCCGGTCTACAAGGATCGCGAGAGGTTCGGGCCCGCGGAGCCCGGCTCGCCCTCTCGGGCGGAGACGGGCGCCGGGGCGTCGCGCCATCCGGCCCGCATCTACACCCGCGATCCCGGTTATGCCGGCTCCGATTACGGGCTCGGCAAGCCGGCCTTCACCGGCCTCGGCTCGCGTCCGGATTGGGGACGGAGCGGGGAATGAGAGCTTCCGACGAAACCTAGGACCAGAACATTGCCCGGTCCGTCCTGGCCGGGGTTGGCCCGGCCACCCACGAAGGACGCTGCCGCGAGCGAGCCCGTCGACGTCACGGCCCGGGCCTGACGTGGATGGCCGGGCCGAGCCCGGCCAAGACGATGATCGCCATCGGGGTTTGTTGGGCTCTGAGCCGTCCGTTGGCTCCGGGGCGGCCGCGATGGTAAGGCTCGGCCCACCCTCCGGAGCCCTCCGATGCCGATCACGCTCGCCCAGGCCGCAACGGTCGTCGACGCCGCCCTGGCGAAGGGCCGGAGCCTCGGGCTCGCGCCCATGACGGTCGTGGTGCTGGATCCCGGCGGGCATCCCGTGGCGCTGAAGCGCGAGGACGGTTCCGGCATCGCACGCGTCGAAGTGGCCACCGCGAAAGCGTGGGGTGGCCTCGGCATGGGGTTCGGGTCGCGTGAATTGTTCGACCGCGGGTCCAAATTTCCGCATTTCGTCACCGCCTATACGGCCGTGA
>CALMTJ010000158.1:1032-11502 GCA_937872715.1 uncultured Methylobacteriaceae bacterium | reverse complement strand
GCTGCGCCCGCGATTTCGAGTATTCCGCCGGCGCGGTCGACAAGGTGCACGGCGACACGATCCCGTTCCAGAACGGCTTCACGGTGATGACCGTCTACGAGCCTCACGGCGTCGTCGGCGCCATCGTGCCCTGGAACTACCCGCTCCAGATGACGGGCCGTTCCGTCGCGCCGGCGCTCGCCATGGGCAATGCCGTGGTGCTGAAGCCCGCCGAGGACACCTCGCTGAGCGCCCTCGCGCTGGCCCGGCTCGCCGCCGAAGCCGGCTTCCCGAAGGGAGCCTTCAACGTCGTGACCGGGCTCGGGGAGGAGGCGGGCGCCGCCCTCGCGTCGCATCCCGGCATCCACCATGTCAGCTTCACCGGCTCGCGCGAGGTCGGGACGCTGATCCAGGCCGCGGCGGCCCGGAACACGGTTCCGGTGACGCTCGAGCTCGGCGGCAAGTCGCCCCAGATCGTCTTCGCGGATGCCGACCTGTCGGAGGCCGGCAGCGTCATCACCCGGGCGATCAGCCAGAATGCCGGCCAGACCTGCTCGGCCGGCTCGCGCGTGCTGGTGGAGGATACGGTCTACGACCGCTTCACGGGCGATCTCGCCGAGCGTTTCCGGGCCCTGCGGGTCGGCTCGGCCTCGCAGGACCTGGATCTCGGACCCGTCGTCAACGGCAAGCAGCGCGAGCGCGTGCAAAACTATATCGACCTCGCCCGCCGGGACGGCCTGCCCATCCTGGCGGAGGGCGAGCTCGGCACCAACCTGCCGGGCGAGGGCTTCTACGTGAAGCCGACCCTGATCGGCGACGTGCCGCCCGACCATCCGCTCGCCCAGGAGGAGATTTTCGGGCCGGTTCTCGTCGCCATACGGGTCAGGGACGAGGCCGACGCGCTGCGGGTCGCGAACGGCACCGAATACGGGCTCGCGGCCGGCATCTGGACGGCCGATCTCGGCCGCGCGCTCCGACTCTCCCGCAAGGTCAAATCGGGTCAGGTCTTCGTCAACAATTACGGGGCAGGCGGCGGCGTCGAGCTGCCCTTCGGCGGCGTGAAGGGCTCCGGCCACGGCCGCGAGAAGGGGTTCGAAGCCCTCTACGGTTTCGCGTCCGTCAAGATGATCGCGATCAGGCACGGCGCCTGAGGGGCGTCCGATGCCAGAGGCCGGAGGGGAGACGCCCCCGCCGTCGCGCCCGGTGAGGTCCGGGCGGCGCGGAGGCAACGAACATGAGGGAGTCGGCAACGATCGCCCGCAGGCTTGAACCGATCCGCCATGCCGCGCTACCCGTCACTCTCGTCGTCGAGCCTCCGATCGAGCATGTCGCAGCACAGGGCGCTGGTCACGGGGGGAAGCCGGGGGATCGGACGGGCGATCGCGGCCGCGCTGACCCGCGCCGGGCACGAGGTCACGATCGTGGCCCGCCGGCGGGAAACGATCGATGCCGCGCTCGCGGACGGGGTGGCACGCCGCGGGGAAGCGCTGGATGTCGCCGACGGCGACGCGCTCGGCGCGCTGGCCCGCTCGGGCGGCTTCTCGCTCCTCGTCAACAACGCGGGCGGGGCCTCGACCGCGCCGTTCGGGAAGACGGATACGGCGGCCTTCCGGCGCATGTTCGCGCTGAACGTGGAGAGCGCCGTCGCGGCCACGCAGGCCTGCCTTCCCGGCATGGTCGAGCGGGGCTTCGGGCGGGTCGTCAACATCGCCTCGACGGCCGGGCTCAAGGGCTACAGCTACGTCACCGCCTACGTGGCTGCGAAACACGCCCTCGTCGGCCTGACCCGCGGGCTCGCGCTCGAGGTGGCGAGGAAGGGCGTCACCGTGAACGCGCTCTGCCCCGGCTACACGGATACGGACCTCGTGGCGGAGAGCGTCGCCGGCATCGTGGCGAAGACCGGCCGCTCGGAGGCGGAGGCGCGCGGGCATTTCGCCGGCCAGACGCCGCTCGGCCGGCTGGTCCGGCCGGAGGAGGTCGCGGAGGCGGCGCTCTGGCTGTGCGGGGAGGGTGCCGCCTCCGTCACCGGGCAATGCATCGTCATCGCGGGCGGCGAGCTGTGACGGTGAACCTCCCCCTCCAGGCGAGGATGCGGCGGCGGGGCCGTTCTGCTCCGCGGGCGGACGGGTTAGAGGAACGACGATGGACACTTTCCGGGCGGTCTCGCCACCCTTGTCCGGCTACCGGGCGGAGCACGTGCTCCTCCAGGTCGAGGGCCGCATCGCCACGATCACGCTCAACCGGCCCGAGCGGAAGAACCCGCTCACCTTCGAATCCTATGCCGAGCTCGGGGCCGTCTTCCGGGCGGCCCGGTCTGATGGGGAGGTCGCGGCCTTCGTGATCCGGGGGGCTGGCGGCAATTTCTCCTCCGGCGGGGACGTGCACGACATCATCGGGCCGCTTGTCGCCATGGGAACCGCCGATCTCCTGCGCTTCACGGAGATGACGGGCGAACTGGTCAAGGCGATGCGGGCCTGCCCGCAGCCGATCGTCGCCGCCGTGGACGGGATCTGCGCCGGGGCCGGCGCCATCGTGGCGATGGCGTCCGACCTCCGGGTCGCCGCCCCCTCCGCCAAGGTGGCGTTCCTGTTCAACCGGGTCGGGCTCGCCGGCTGCGACATGGGTGCCTGCGCGATCCTGCCCCGCCTGATCGGCCAGGGCCGGGCGAGCGAGCTCCTCTACACGGGCCGGGCCATGGGAGCGGAGGAGGGGGAGCGCTGGGGATTCTTCAACCGGGTCGTGCCCGAGGGAGAGCTCGCCGATGCCGCGGCCGAGACCGCCCGGCGGCTGACGGAAGGCCCGACCTTCGCCAACGGACTCACCAAGCGGATGCTCCACATGGAATGGAACATGAGCGTGGACGACGCCATCACGTCCGAGGCCGTCGCCCAGGCGCTCTGCATGGGCACGGAGGATTTCGCCCGGGCCTACCGGGCCTTCGCGGCGAAGGAGAAGCCCGTCTTCCAGGGGAACTGACGCGGTGCCCGACACGTCCTTCCTTCGCTGGCCCTTCTTCGACGAGCCCCATCGCGATCTGCGGGCGAGGGTCGAGCGCTTCGCCGGAGAGCAGGCGGAGGATCTCGTCGATCACGGCGACGTGGACGGGTCCTGCCGCCGGCTGGTCGCGGCGCTGGGCGAGGCCGGGATCCTGCGCCACGCCGTCACGGCCCCGCATGGCGGTCGGGCGGAGGCGCTGGACGTCCGGAGCCTCTGCCTGATCCGCGAGACGCTCGCCTACCGGGCCGGGCTCGCGGATTTCGCCTTCGCCATGCAGGGTCTCGGGACCGGCCCGATCACGCTGTTCGGGACGGCGGAGCAGAAGGCGCGATACCTCCCGCCGATCGCCGCCGGGACGGCGCTGTCCGCCTTCGCGCTGAGCGAGCCGGAAGGCGGGTCGGACGTCGCGGCCCTCGCCTGCCTGGCCGAGCCCGACGGGCAGGACCACGTCCGCATCACGGGCGAGAAGACCTGGATCTCGAACGGCGGCATCGCGGACCGCTACGTCGTGTTCTGCCGGACGGGGGAGGCCGGGCCGCGCGGGCAATCCGCCTTCGTGGTGGAGGCCGGCTCGGCGGGCTTCACCGTCCCGGAGCGCATCGACACGATCGCCCCGCACCCGCTGGCACGGCTCCGCTTCGACGCCTGCCGGGTGCCGGTCGCGAACCGGATCGGCCCGGACGGCGCCGGCTTCAAGGTCGCGATGGCGACGCTCGACGTGTTCCGCTCGACGGTCGGGGCCGCGGCGCTCGGCTTCGCCCGCCGGGCGCTCGACGAGGCGCTCCGCTACGTCTCGGGGCGGCGCTCGCAGGGTGGCGTCCTGGCGGACCTCCAGCTCGTCCAGGGCACGCTCGCCGCCATGGTGGCGGACGTGGACGGGGCGGCGCTCATGGTCTACCGGGCCGCCTGGACCAAGGATGCCGGCGCGCCCCGCATCAGCCGCGAGGCGTCGCTCGCCAAGTGGATCGCCACGGAAGGGGCGCAGCGCGTCGTCGACGCCGCCGTCCAGCTCCACGGCGGCACGGGCGTGCGGGTCGGCTCGAAGGTGGAGGAGCTCTACCGGGACGTGCGGGCGCTGCGCATCTACGAGGGCGCGACGGACGTCCAGAAGGTGATCGTCGCCCGCCAGACTCTCGCCGAATTCGCCGGCCGCTGAGCCGGCCGCAACGTGATCCGGCGGGAGGGGCTCCGGCCCCGACGGCCGCGCCCGACGAGGACAGCGAACGGTGAAACTCTTCTTCTCCCCGGCCTCCCCCTTCGTCCGCAAAGTGATGGTGGTCGCCCACGAGCTCGGCCTCGCCGAGCGCATCGAGAGGATCCCGGCCACGGCCGCCCCGGTGGCGCGCAGCGACGCCATCCGGGAGCACAACCCGCTCGGGCAGGTGCCGACCTTCCTGGCCGACGACGGCATCGTCCTCTACGACAGCCGGGTCGTCTGCGAGTACCTCGACGACCTCGGCGGCGGCTCGTTCTTCGGCGCGGGACCGGCCCGTTGGCGCAACCTCACGGACGCGGCGCTCGGGGACGGGATGCTCGGGGCCGCGCTCCTCGCCCGCTACGAGACCGTCCTGCGGCCGGAGCCGCTGCGCTGGGATGGCTGGATCGCCGGACAGCTCGGCAAGGTCGCGGATGCGCTCGGCCGGATGGAGGAGGCCGATCTCGGCGACAGGCTGGATATCGGCACCGTGACCTTCGGCTGCGGCCTCGGCTACCTGGATTTCCGCTTCCCCGACCTCGACTGGCGGGCGGCGCATCCGAAGACCGCCGCGTGGTTCGCGGTCTTCGGCGAAAGGCCGTCCATGGCCGCGACGAGGCCCGCCTGACAGGCCCCGCGGCCCGCCGGCGCGAGCCGGTTCAGTCGACCGCCACCATGACGTCGGAGGCCTTCACGACGGCGTAGGCGTCCGTGCCGACCACGAGGCCGAGCTCGTCGACGGCCTCGTTCGTGATGGAGGCGGTCACCACCGTCCCGTCCCCGATGTCGATCCGGACATGGGCGGTGGTGGCGCCCTTTCTCACCTCGACGACGGTGCCCTTCAGCCTGTTGCGAGCGGAGATCTTCATGGCCGGTCCCGGTTTCCGCGCCGCCGGTCGTCGGCGGGCCGCTGTCTCCCGCCGACCATACCGCGCGCCTCGGCCCGGCGCACCCCCGGCCTGCTAAGGTGGCGCGATGGCATCGCTCAGCATCCGGCTGGACCTCGCGCCCGGCCTCCGCGTCGGCCCGGGCAAGGTCAGGCTCCTCGAGCTCGTGGCCGAGCACGGCTCGATCTCGGCCGCCGGCCGGGCGCTCGGCATGTCCTATCGCCGCGCCTGGCTGCTGCTCCACGAGCTGAACCGCGGCCTCCCGGCGCCCGTGATCGTCGCGGCGCCCGGCGGCCGCAGCGGCGGCGGTGCCGTGCTGACGCCGTTCGGACGCCGCCTCGTCGCCTCCTACCGGGCCATCGAGCGCGACGCCGGGCGGGCGGCGGCCAGCCATCTCGCGGGCCTGGACCAGGCGTGACGCGACTCACCCGAGCGGGGCGACCGAACCCGGCCGCCCGTCGCGGCGACGACGATCGCAGCGGGGCGCCGCATCTGTGGCGAGGAGGTCACAAGCGGCCGTAAAAGCGACGTCCCACCCCCTATCCCAAAGCCCCGGCCGGTCGGCATTCAGAGCCTAAGATACTGATGGAAGAACGGTTTTCGATCGCACGGGACAGCGGATGCGACTTGTTCTACCGCGATCGGAACCGGTTGTCGCCAGCGGCCCGAAAATCTATCGAGATCGGGACGGTAATATGCGGCCGGTCCAACGGCCGGGCTTTGCGGGGCGAGAATGTCGGGAATCAGCGACGCGACGCGGCGGCAGATCAAGGCCGGACGCAAGGCGAATCGCGCTTACGAGCGTTTCGCCCGCCGCTTCAGGCTGACGCTCGCGGACCGGGTGGCCTACCTGGCCGGCGGGTCGGGCGTGAGCCGGGGCCTCATGCTCGGCGGCACGGCGCTCGCGACCTCGCTCTACGTCTTCCAGCCGGCGCCGGCCCTGGCGCAGGTCGCCGTGACGACGAATCCCAACACCGTGTCCGCCGGGACGACGACCACCACGGATACGACGGTCACGGACACCGCCAACGCGGCCTCGACCGATCGCCACCAGAATTTCACGGCCAACGGGGCGGTTACGGCGAACATCAACGCGGCCGCGACCATTGACGGGTTCGGCCTCGCGATCAGCAACACGCAGGCGGGCGCCCTCGGCAACATCGATTACACGAACAATGCCGGGGCGACCGTGACGCTGTCGACCGGCGTGCCGACCCAAGGTCTCCCGGGCTTCGGCTTCGGTCCGGTGACCGCCGCCGGGGCGGCTGCCGCCTTGAACATCAACGCCACCAATGCGGGTTCCGTCACCTTCACGGGCGGCGGCGCCGTGTCGAACGGCAACCAGGGGGGCGCGAGCGGCCTCATCATCTACAACAGCAACGGGGCCGGCACCGCGACGGTCGGCGTGGCGGGCACGCCGGTCACCACGGCGTTCACGGGCGGCGGCGCCGGGACGGCCGCGATCGGCGTCCGGACCGACACGGGAGCTCAGGCGGTCGTCCTCACGGGCGCGATCACGACCGGCGGCGGCAACGGCGCGGTGTTCGTCTCGAACACCGGCGCCATCACGGCCTCGCTCACCGGGAGCACGATCACGACGACCGGCAACGGCGTCGGGACCGGCATCTTCGCGACCAATAACGGGGCCAACGCGGTCACGTTGACGAGCAGCGACGCCATCGGCGCTGCCGGCAACGCCTTCGTGACCGGCATCAACTCCACGATTACGGGCGGGACGGCGTTGAACTCCGTCACCTATTCCGGCGCGATGTTCGCGACCGGCACCGGAATCAACGCGACAACGACCGGCACGGGCGGGGTCACGGTCGACGCGACGGGCGCCGCCATCGGCACGGCCGGCAACCGCACGACCAACGGCATCGTCGCCAACACGACCAACGCCGCAGGAAACCTGGCCGTCACGACCGGGACGACGGTGTTCTCGACCGGAACCGGCGTGAGCGCGACGATTACGGGCGGCGCGGCCGCGGCCGGCACCGTGACGGTGACGCGGGCCGGCAGCGTCGATTCCTCCGGCGGCACCGGCATCGTGGCGACGACGCAGGGCACGGGCGCCGTCACGGTGAACGGCACGGGCAACGTGAACGGCGGCGTGGGCATCACGGCGACGAACGTGGGCGCGGGCGCGGTGACCGTCCAGGGCGGCGGCACCGTCACGGGCAGCGCGGGGATCGGCATCAACGCGGTCTCGACCGGGGCCGGCACGGTCACGGTCGGCGGCAACGGCACGGCCGCCAACGCGGTCGGCAACGTCCAGGGCAGCACGACGGGCATCAATGCCAGCTCCTCCGGGGCCGGCACGGTGATCGTGAACGGTGTCGGCACCGTCACGGGCGGCACCGGCAACGGCATCACGGCCGCGTCCGGCACGGGCAACGTGACCGTCGGCGGCACTGGGGCCGGCAACGGCATCGGGGCCGTGAGCGGCACCGTCGGCATCAATGCGACGACGGGCGGCGCCGGTACCGTCACCGTGACGGCGACCAGCGGCACGGGCACCGGCGGCAACGGCATCGCGACGGCCACGGTGAACGGCCTCAATACCGTCAACCAGACGTCCGGCAACATCCAGGCGACCGTCAACGGCATCAACGCGACGACCTCGGGGACGGGCGGCGTGACGGTGGTGCAGACGGCCGGTGCCGTCATCGGCACGGACGCGGCGACGCGGGTCGGGGGAATCGGCATCAACGCGACGGGCGCAGGCGCCGTCTCGGTCACGACGGCCTCCATCTTCGCGACCGGCAACGGCGTGACCGCGAACAGCACCGCGGGCGCCACGACCGTGATCGGCTCCGGCACGACGGGCGCGACCATCAACTCCCTCGCGGTCGGCATCAACGCGACGACGAACGGCGCCGGCAACGTCACGGTCGGCTCGGCGGCTGCGGGCAGCGAGTTCGGCACGATCACGGCCGGAACGGTCGGCATCAACGCGACGACGGGCGGGGCGGGCAGCGTCGCCGTGACGTATGCCCCGTCCGCCGCATCGACTCTCACGGCGGGGACAACCGGCATCGTCGCCCAGCAGAACGGCGCCGGAGCCGGTACCGTCGCCGTCACGGTGGGGGCGAACGGAACCGTCCTGAGCGGCGCCGCCGGCGGCGCGAACATCAACGCCATCACGGCCCTGAACACCGGCAACGCCGCCAACACGGGGGCCGTGACCGTCTCCAACAGCGGCGCGGTCGGTCATGCGGCGGGCGCTGTGGCCGGCGGGATCGGCATCCAGGCCAGCCAAGCCGGGCTGGGCTTCGTCACCGTGACCAACAACGGCGCGATCAGCGGCACGGGCCAGACGATCGCCTTCGCGACCGGCATCGATGTCGCCATCACGACCGGCGCCGCGAACGGCGCCCAGGCCGTCGTCATCGGCAACGGCACCATCGGGCAAGGAGTCGCGACGACCGGCAACGGCATCAACGTGACCAGCAACGGCACCGGCTTCGTTTTCGCCGGCACGACGGTGGCCGGTCAGGAGATCGGCTCGACCAGGGCGGCCGGCATCGGCATCAACGCGACGCAGACGGGTGCCACGACCGGCGGCGTCTCCGTCACCACGCTGGCCGGCGCGACGATCGAGAGCGGCGGCGCGAACGCCGCCATCAACGCTCAGAAGACCGGTGCGGTGGGAACGGCGACGACCGGCGCCGTGGGCGTTACGAACAACGCGGCGCTCCAGAAGACGAGCGGCGGAGCGGGCGGCAACGCCATCAACGCCACGACGACGGGCTCGGGCGGGATCACGATCGCCGGGACGGGCACGATCTCGGCCGGGACCACCGACACGGCGGGCAACGTGGCCGGCACCTTCGCGAACGGCATCGTCGCGCAGAGCACGGGCAACGACACGGCCGGCACCGGCACCGTGAGCGTCACGACGGGCGGCTCGATCGGCGCGGGAGGCGTGGCGTTCCAGCCGACCGCCACCGGCATCGACGCCTCGATCGCCAACGCCACGCCGGCCAACAACCGGGCAGGCGTGTCCGTCACGGCCAACGCGAACGTCAACGCGGGCACGACCGGCATCTCGGCCACGACGAACGGCGGAAACGGAACGGGCGCGACCACGGTCGTGACGGTCGGCGGCACGGGCACCGTGACGGGCGGAACGACCGGCATCACGGCGACCGAGACGGGCGCCGGCGCGGCGGCCGGAACGGATGCCGTGGTCGTCCAGGGCACGGGCGGCACGACGGGCACAGGCGGGATCGGCATCAACGCGCAGATCCTCACGAACGCGGCGAATGCCGGCAACGTCGTAGTGACGCGCTCCGGAGCGGTGACGGCCGGCACAACCGGCATCAACGCGACGACCGTCGGGGCCGGCAACGTGACGGTCGGGACCGCCGCGAACCCGGTCGCAGTCGGCAACATCACGGCGGGTGGACAGGGCATCAACGCGAACGCGAATGCCGGCACGGTGACGGTGAACACCTCGACGGGCGTCATCCAGAGCGGCAACGCCGCGAACGCCATCAACGCGACCGGAACGGGTGGGCTGATTACGGTCAACAACGCCGCGACGCTTCAGCACGCGGCGGCCGGTTCGGGGAACGGCATCAACGCCGTGAACACGGGCGGCACCGGCGGCGTCACCGTCGGCAACACGGGCGCCATCACGGGCCAGTTCGACAACGGCATCGTGGCGACCACGACGGGCGCGGCCGGGGCGGTGACGGTGACGACGTCCGGCGCCGGCGCCATCGGGGGCGGCGGCGACCGGGCCAACGACAGCGGCATCCGGGCGTTCATCAACAACACCGCGAATACGTCGCAGGTCACGGTGACGGCGGACGCCAACGTCGCGGGCGACAACAACGGCGTCATTGCCTCGACGACCGGCCTCGGCGGCGTGCTGGTGACCGGCGCGGGCACGGTCGAGGGCGGCAACAACGCCATCGTGGCGACCACGAGCGGCACGGCTGGCGGCGTCACCGTGACGGGCACGGGCGCGACGGTCGGCACGGGCGTCGCGACCGGCATCGGCATCAACGCCGCCATCCAGAACGCCGCCAACGCGGCTACGATCACCATCACGCGCTCGGGCGCGGTCAATGCCGTGTCGGACGGCATCCTCGCGAGCAACGGCGGAACGGGCAGCGTCATCGTCACCGGTATCGGTCCGGTGACGGTGACGAACGGTCCCGGAATCGTGGTGAGCGCGTCGAACGGCGCCGGCGGCACCGGGAGCGCGACGGTCACGACGGCCAACACCGTGACGAGCACCTCCACGGCCATCGATGCCCGCGTGGTCCAGGGCCCCGGCACCGTGAACGTGACGGCGGACGCGGCCGTGACCTCCTCGGCCGCGCAGGGCGTGTTCGCCCGGGCCAACGGCGGCACGATCACGGTGACGATGCGGCCGCCGACCTCGATGACGCCGAGCGA
>CALMTJ010000158.1:0-1022 GCA_937872715.1 uncultured Methylobacteriaceae bacterium | reverse complement strand
CGGGCCGCGCCGGGCGTGTCCGCCGGGCCCACGGGGGGCACTACCACGGTGACGGGCGCCGGCGCGATCAGCGGCGGGACGGTCGGTATCGATGCGGCGGGCGCGGGCGCCGTGCAGGTGACCGGGTCCGGGTCGACGAACGGCACGACCGGGATCGGCATCAACGCGGTCAGCACGTTCGGCGGAGCCGTCACGGTGACCCGCTCGGGCGCGATCACGGCCGGCACGACCGGCGTGAACGCCACGAGCAACGGAGGGGGGGCGGTCACGGTCACGGGCACGAGCTCGGTGAATGCGGGTGGGATCGGCATCAACGCGTTCTCGAGCGGCACCGGCGCCGTGACGGTCGGGACGGCGGCGTCGCCGATCGGCAACGTCACCGCCCGCGGCGACGGGATCCACGCGGAGATCACGACGGCGGCCAATCCCAGCGCCGTAAGCGTGCAGCTGGCCGGGATCGTGACATCGGGGCAGAACGGCGTGTTCGCCGCGACTGCGGGGACGGGCACGGCGACCGTCAACGTCCAGGGCGGCGCGACGGCTGGTGGCGTCACGGGCGTCCGGCTCTCGACGACGACGGGGGCCGGCACCGTCAACAATTTCGGGACGGTCCAGGGCAGCGGGACCGGGATCGCGACGAGCACGACGACCGGCACGGCGACGGTCGAGAACAATGCCGGCGCGACGATCTCAGGCGGGACCCCGGCCGGGACGGGTCTCGCGATCAACAACCTCGCGGGCACGCTCGTGGTCAACAACCGCGGCACGATCAACGGCTTCATCAGCGGCGCGGCGGGCTCGACCTCGACCTACAACAACGCGGGCACGTTCAACTTCCAGGGCAACGGCACGCTGGCGGGCGCGGAGGTGTTCAACAATACGGGGCTGTTCAACGTGGCCGGGAACGGGGCGCTGAACGGTCTCGAGACGTTCAACAACCAGCCGACCGGCCGGGTGACGCTGGCGGCCGATCTCGCGGGGCAGATCGCGACGTTCAACAACGCGGGCGGCCAGAACAATGC
>CALMTJ010000157.1 GCA_937872715.1 uncultured Methylobacteriaceae bacterium | reverse complement strand
AAGGAGGAGGCCCGCCTCCTCACGGTCGCGGACGCGCTGCCGATCGAGCGCATCCTCGGCGTCGAGACAGGCGGCTGCCCGCATACGGCGATCCGGGAGGATGCCTCCATCAACCTCGCCGCGATCGCGGACATGCGGGCCAGGTTCCCGCACCTCGACCTCGTGCTGATCGAATCGGGCGGCGACAATCTCGCCGCGACCTTCTCGCCCGAACTCGCCGATCTCACGATCTACGTGATCGACGTGGCCGGCGGCGAGAAGATCCCCCGCAAGGGCGGCCCGGGCATCACCCGCTCGGACCTCCTGGTCGTGAACAAGGTCGATCTCGCGCCGCTGGTCGGGGCCGATCTCGGCGTCATGGAGGCTGACACGCAGCGCATGCGGGCCGGCCGGCCCTACGTCTTCGCCAACCTGCGCGGCGGCGTGGGGGTCGACACCGTGGCGGCCTTCATCGAGAGTGCGGGCGGCCTGCGGGCCGCCGCCTGAACCGGGAACCTCCCATGCGAAAGATCCTCCTTGCCGGGCTCGTGGCCGGGACCGCGACGCCCGCCCTGGCCCATACCGGCATCGGCTCCGCGGACGGTTTTCCGCACGGTTTCGCCCACCCGTTTCTCGGGCTCGACCACGTACTGGCGATGGTGACGGTCGGGTTGCTGGCCGCGCAGCTCGGAGGGCGGGCATCGTGGCTCGTCCCCGGAACCTTCCTGACACTCATGGTCGCGGGCGGGGCGCTGGGCGCCGCCGGGCTGCCGCTCCCCTTCGTCGAGACCGGGATCGGGCTCTCGGTCGTGGCCTTCGGGGCCGCCGTGGCGCTCGGGCTTCGCATGCCGGTCGCGGCCGCCTGCGCGCTGGTTGGCCTGTTCGCCCTCTTCCATGGCCACGCCCACGGGACGGAGATGCCGGAGACGGCCTCCGGCCTGGGCTACGGCGCCGGCTTCGTGCTGGCGACGGCCATCCTGCACGCGGTCGGGCTCGGCGCCGGTCTGGCGGCGGGGCGCCTCGCGTCCGGGACGCCGCTCCGCCTCGCCGGCGGCCTCGCGGCGCTGGGCGGCGTGGCTATCCTGGCCGGAGCCTGGTGACGGGGAGGCGGCCGGCGGATCACCCGCCCCGGTTCGCGGAGCGCAGGATCTTCTCCGCCGCGCGGAGATGCGGCTTGTCGATCATCCTGCCGTCGAGCGCCACGACGCCGAGTCCCGGATTCGCCGCGAAGGCATCCGCGATCCGCTGAGCCCAGGCGACCTCGTCGGCGGTGGGCGTGAAGGCGGCATTGACCGGCTCGACATGGCTCGGATGGATGACCGCCTTGGCGGCGAAACCGTCCCGGCGGGCGGTGCGCGACTCCGCCGCGAGCCCGTCGAGATCGGCGATGCGGGTCCACACCGTGTCGATCGCCGCGACGCCGGCCGCGGCCGCGCCCCTCAGGCAGCGGTCGCGCGCGAGCCGGTAGGGCGAGTGGAAGCCCCCCTCGTCGCCGTTGGCCGCCGCGCCGAGGGAGGCGGCGAGGTCCTCGGCGCCCCACATCAAACCCCGCAGGCGCGGCGTGACGCCTCCGTAGCTCCCGAGAGCGAAGACCGAGGCGGCCGTTTCCGTCGCGATCGGCAGGATGCCGGTCGCGCCGGCCGGGATGTGGAGCGCCGCCTCGAGCCCGTCGAGCCAGTTGGAGACGAGCCGCAGCGCGTCGGCGGATTCGCATTTCGGCAGCATGATCCCGTCGGGCCTCGCCGACATGACGGCCGCGAGGTCGCCCAGCGTGAGGCCGGTATCGAGCGCGTTCACCCGCACGAAGACATGCTGCCGCCGCTCGGCCGCCAGCATGTCTCGCGTCGCCGTGCGCGCGGCGTCCTTGCTGCCCGGCGCGACGGAATCCTCAAGGTCGAAGATCAGCGCGTCGGCCGGACCCTGCCGGGCCCGGTCGAACTTGCGCGCGCTGTCGCCCGGCACGAACAGGAGAGAGCGCATCAGGCTCGCCCGGGCCGGAGGGGCCGCCCTGCTTCCGCCGCACGCTCGCGCATCCCGTTCTCTCCTGCCTCCGCCGGGTTATGGCCCGGGCGGGTCCCGGGAATCCAGGCCTCGGTTGCCGTCCGGCCCGCCGATGGTGCACACCGGCCGGCAAGGCCGATGGCCATCTGGAAGGTGACGATCATGCTGGGGAACGCGCGCCCTTTCGATTTCGATCTCGGCGAGACCGCCGACCAGATCCGCGACACCGTCCGGGATTTCGCCGCGAACGAGATCGCGCCGCGCGCGGACGCCATCGACCGCACGAACACCTTTCCGCGCGACCTCTGGCCCCGGATGGGCGCGCTCGGCCTCCACGGGATCACGGTCGAGGAGGAGCATGGCGGGACGGGGCTCGGCTATCTCGAGCACGTCGTCGCCATGGAGGAGGTGTCGCGCGCCTCGGCCTCCGTCGGGCTCTCCTACGGGGCGCATTCGAACCTCTGCGTGAACCAGCTCCGCCGGAACGGCTCGGCCGAGCAGAAGCGGCGCTACCTGCCGAAGCTGATCTCCGGCGAGCATGTCGGGGCGCTCGCCATGTCGGAGCCGGGCGCCGGCTCGGACGTCGTCTCCATGAAGACGCGGGCGGAGAAGCGCGGCGACCGCTACGTGCTGAACGGGTCCAAGTTCTGGATCACCAACGGGCCGGAGGCCGAGACGCTCGTCGTCTACGCCAAGACCGACCCGGAGGCGGGGGCGCGCGGCATCACGGCCTTCATCGCCGAGAAGGGCATGCCGGGGTTCTCGACGCATCAGAAGCTCGACAAGCTCGGCATGCGTGGCTCGGACACCTGCGAGCTCGTCTTCGCCGATTGCGAGGTGCCGGCCGAGAACGTGCTCGGCACCGTCGGGCGCGGGGTGAACGTCCTGATGTCGGGCCTCGATTACGAGCGGGCGGTGCTGGCCGGCGCCCCCCTCGGCAACATGCAGGCCTGCCTCGACGTCGTGATGCCCTACATCCACGACCGTAAGCAGTTCGGCCGTCCGATCGGCGAGTTTCAGCTCGTCCAAGGCAAGGTCGCGGACATGTACGTCACGCTGAACGCCACCCGGGCCTATGTCTACGCGGTCGCCAAGGCCTGCGACCGCGGCGAGACCACGCGCGAGGACGCGGCCGGCGCCATCCTGTTCGCGGCCGAGAAGGCGACGGCCTGCGCGCTGGACGCGATCCAGCTCCTGGGCGGCAACGGCTACATCAACGACTACCCGACCGGCCGCCTGCTGCGCGACGCCAAGCTCTACGAGATCGGCGCCGGCACGAGCGAGATCCGCCGCATGCTGATCGGCCGCGAGCTCTTCGAGAAGACGGCGTGAGCCGGGTCGCGAGGTCTGCGCTACCGTTTCAGGCGACGGCCTGCTTTGGCCGGCGAACGTTAGCACGGTGTTCTGGTTGCAAGCCGAGTTATGGCAGCCGGATGGGATGATCTTCGATCCGCTCCTCATGCTGAGGTGGCCGGCAGCGCCGGCCCTCGAAGCACGCGGGACCCTTGTGCGTCCTTCGAGGCTCCCCTTCGCTCCGCACCTCGGGATGAGGAGGTGAGGGCTTGCGGATGTCGTCCCAAATGATCTCAGAAACTCTGGTCGTCATACAGCAAACTCTCGCGATGCTGTATGACGGTGCCGTGCCCCGAGAGCGGTGAACAGGCTTTCCTCGTTCGGCAGAGCCGAGACGACGACGCTGCAAGCCGGGAGACCTCCGAGCCCTGCAGCGACGTCGGCCGAGAGGCAGACATGGCGGATGGCCCCCAGGTCCGTGCCGGCCTCGGCCGCGAGCCGGACCAGCGTTTCCGCGCTGCGGCGGGAATAATGGAGCGCCGCCGAGACGGAGCCGCTCGCGAGCGCCGTCCTCGCCGCCCCGTCGAGGCAGGGGACCGGCTCGGCCCGATAGGCGGTCCAGACGGCGACGGCGAAGCCGAGCCCGGCGAGCGTGACGGCCGGCTCCGGCTTGCGGTCCTGCCCGGCGACGTGGAGCAGCCTGGACCCGGCCGGGAGTTCGGCCGAGACGAGCGCCGCCAGGCGGCCCGCATCGCCCGATGCGGACAGCACCCGCCCCCAGCCCGCCTCCCGGGCGGCGGCGGCCGTCCGGTCTCCCACCGCGAAGACCGGGCGGTCCCGCCTGGCGAGCCGGCCGAGGGCTAGGGCGGCGCTGGCGCTGGTCAGGAGGATGGCGTCCGGGTCGTCGTCGGCGGGCGGTTCGTCTGCCGGCACGATCGCCAGGACGGGGGCGACGAGGGTCGCGTAGCCGAGCCTCCCGAGCCGGCGAGCCGTCTCGACCGCTGCCGGGAGAGGCCGCGTCACCAGCACGAGACCCGCCGCGGCAGCCGCTTCCCTTTGCCTCTCCGCCATGCCCGGTTATAGGCACGCGACCGCGCCGGCGCGAGCCTCCGCTCCGCGGCGGCAGCCCGGAGGTCCATGCTGGTTCTCGGATTGGAGACGACCTGCGACGAGACGGCGGCGGCCGTCGTGTCGCTCCGCTCGGACGGTTCAGGGGTCATCCTGTCGAACGAGGTGTTCAGCCAGATCGCCCAGCACGCGGCCTATGGCGGCGTCGTGCCGGAGATCGCGGCCCGCGCCCATGTGGAGGTCATCGACCGGCTGACCGGGCGGGCGCTGGCGACGGCCGGGATCGGCCTGTCCGACCTGTCCGGCATCGCGGCCGCGGCCGGGCCGGGGCTGATCGGCGGGGTGCTGGTCGGCCTCACCACCGCCAAGACCCTCGCGCTCGTGGCCCGCAAGCCGCTCCTCGCGGTGAACCACCTCGAAGGGCACGCCCTCACCGCCCGGCTGACGGACGCCGTGCCCTTCCCGTATCTCCTGCTCCTGGCCTCCGGCGGCCACACGCAGCTCGTGGCCGTGCGCGGCGTCGGCGATTATCTCCGGCTCGGCACGACCGTCGACGACGCCATCGGCGAGGCCTTTGACAAGGTCGCGAAGCTGCTGGGCCTGCCTTATCCGGGTGGGCCGCCCGTGGAGCGCGAGGCGGAGCGCGGCGATCCGGAGCGCTTCGGACTGCCGCGCCCGATGCTGGGCCGGGACAGGCCGGATTTCTCCCTATCCGGCCTCAAGACCGCTCTCCGGATCGAGGCCGAGAAGGTGGCGCCGCTCACCGGCACGGACGTCGCCGATCTCTGCGCCAGCTTCCAGGCCGCCGTGGTCGACGTCGTGGTGGACCGCACGCGCGTCGCCCTGAAGCTGTTCCGCCGGGAGGTCGGCCACCCGTCCGCCCTGGTGGCGGCGGGCGGGGTCGCCGCGAACGGGCCGATCCGGCGCGCCCTGGCGCGTCTCGCGGGCGAGGCCGGGCTGAAGCTCGTCGCGCCCCCGCTCGATCTCTGCGGCGACAACGGCGCCATCATCGCCTGGGCGGGGCTGGAGCGGCTCCGCCTCGGCCTCGCGGACGATCTCACGGCGCCGGCGCGCGCCCGCTGGCCGCTCGAGGCGGCGACGGCCGCGTGAGCGGCGCCGAGGAACTGCGGGCGCGCTGGCGCGATCTCGTCGGCAGGCGATTGCCGGAGGCCGCGCGCGGGAGGCCGGACTGGCCGGTCTGTCGCGAGCGCTGACGGAATAGTTGCCGGTCGGCGTACGTTTATGACTCTGACGGCTGACCTGGCATAATGGGCCGTCGACCTCGGTTCCGGTTCACGTCTGAAGACCACAGGTCAGAACTCAGGCGACCCGGCGACCACCTAGTGAAGAGGACCAGAAAATGAGATCAGGCATTCACCCCGCCTACGTCGAGACCACCGTGGTCTGCGGCTGCGGGAACACCTTCGAAACGCGCAGCACCAAGGAC
>CALMTJ010000156.1:1160-2310 GCA_937872715.1 uncultured Methylobacteriaceae bacterium | reverse complement strand
GCGTAGGTCCCCGCGGCCCCGGCCGTGTCGAGGGAGGCGCCGATGCGGCCCGCGAGATCGTAGGCCGCGCGGATCGCCGCGACGTCCGCGCTGAGGCCGGCGATCACCGGCGCGCGCGCGCCGCCGAGCAGCGCGGCCGCGGCGGCGATGGCGGTGTCCGCATCTGTCGCGTCACCCTTGACCCAGGCTGCCATGCCCCCCTCGCGCGTCCTTTTCTTCGACCTTCGGAGCGGGCGACGGCCGTAAGACCGGGCGGAGCGGGATGCCCCCGTCGAGGGGTCCCACCGGATCGGAATGGCCTGACCGCCCGGCATGTCCCGGGCGGGCGGCATCTCGGCGCGCCGTCGCAGCCGAAGGTTTGCATTCATCCACGCGCCACGGCAAGGGGTGGCGCGCGATCGTCCGCGAGGGCCTCGGGAGCAAGGGATCATCGTGGCGGAGGCCCCCGACCGGAGCGCGAACGCCTCGATATCCCCGATCCGGGTCGAGGCGCCGGCCCGCCTGCATTTCGGCTTCCTCGACCTGCACGGCGGCCTCGGGCGGCGCTTCGGCAGCATCGGGCTGGCCATCGACGCGCCGTCCCTGGCGCTCGCCGCGAGCCCGGCGGCGGGACTCGCGGTCGAGGGCCCGGAGGCGGAGCGGGTGCGGGGCTACGTCCACGCGGCCGCAACCCATCTCGGCGTGGACGCGGCGGTCTCGATCCGGGTCGAACGGGCGATACCCCCGCATGCCGGCTTCGGATCCGGCACGCAACTCGCGCTGTCAGTGGCCGCAGCGATGGCGCGGCTCAATCGCAAAGCGTTCTCGGCGCAGGCGTTCTCTCATGTCCTCGATCGCGGAAACCGCTCGGGCGTCGGGCTGCGCGCCTTCACCGAGGGCGGTCTGATCGTCGATGGCGGCCGGGGGGCGGACGGTGCACCGCCGCCGGTGGTCTCGCGGCTGCCCTACCCGGCCGATTGGCGCGTCGTCCTGATCCTCGACACGTCGATGGCGGGGGTGCACGGCGTCCGCGAGATCGAGGCGTTCCGCGAACTTCCAAGGTTTCCGGAAAGCCAGGCCGCCGAGATCTGCCGCATCGTGCTGATGCAGATCCTGCCCGCCGCCGCCAATGCCGAGCCGCAGGGCTTCGGCGCCGGCATCACCCGGATCC
>CALMTJ010000156.1:0-1150 GCA_937872715.1 uncultured Methylobacteriaceae bacterium | reverse complement strand
CCCGGATCCAGGGGCTGATCGGCGACCATTTCTCGCCGCACCAGGGCGGGCGCTACGCGAGCCCAGCCGTGGCGGCGGCCCTGTCCGCCGCCACGGCGCAGGGCGTCTGCGGCTACGGCCAGAGCTCCTGGGGGCCGACCGGGTTCGCGCTGATGCGCTCCGAGACCGAGGCGCGGGCCCTGGTCCGCACCCTCGACCGCGGGGGCCCGCTGCGCTTCCTCGTCGTCGGCGGCCGCAACGTCGGCGCCAGCGTCGCCGGTCCGGACACGGCTTGACCGCGGGGCGTGCGAGCGGATCTCTACGATCCAAGCGTGCGGCCTCGCGGAGGCGACGCGCCGGGGAGACCGAAGATGGCCCGCTCGATCCTGCACATGCTCACGCCGCTCCGGCATATGAGCCCGTTCGACGTGAACATGGCGGTGGATGCCGGGTTCGAGACCGTCGTCACCCACACCGGCGTCACCCTGCCGGACGTCGCCTCGCTGACCCAGGATTCGATCTTCTCGCGGGCGCCTGCCGACGGGACCCGCACCGGGCTGTTCATCGGCGGGAAGAACGCCGAGGAGGCGCTGGACATGGTCGATCGGGTGAAGAAGGCGTTCGTGCCGCCGTTCGTGAACCACGTCTTCGCCGACCCGGCCGGCTCCTTCACGACGGGCGCGGCGATGGTGGCGCAGGTCTCGCGCGCCCTCCGGCAGAGATTCCAGACCGGCCTCGAGGGCAAGCGCATCGTGATCTTCGGCGGCGCGGGCGTCGTAGCCTACGTCGCGGCGGTGATCGGCGCGCTTCAGGGGGCCGAGGCCGTCCTCGTCGGCCATGACGGGGAGGAGCGCGTGTCCAAGATCGCCTTCACCATGAAGTGGCGCTTCGGCATCGATGTCGGCGCGGTCGACGGAACCCACCCCGACGATCGCCGCGCCGCGATCGCGCGGGCCGACGTGATCCTCTCGGCCGGCCCCGCGGGCATCCCGATCCTCTCGGCCGAGGATCTGAGCTGCGCCCCCGATCTCCTCGTCGCCTCGGACGTGAACGCCGTACCGCCCGCGGGCATCGCCGGCATCGACGTCAACGCCGTCGACGTGCCGCTTCCCGCGGGCCGGGGCGTCGGGATCGGGGCGCTGGCGGTGGGCGACGTGAAATACCGGACCCA
>CALMTJ010000155.1 GCA_937872715.1 uncultured Methylobacteriaceae bacterium | reverse complement strand
CCTGCGCGACCGCGTGCGCGTGGGCGGCGACGGCGATCGCAAGGACGCCGAGCGCGGCCACCCAGCCGAGCGCCTCGCGGCGCTGGCCTTCCGCGAAGGCAAGCAGCGCCATGACAAAGACGTAGAGCGCGGCGGTCTCGCGGATCAGGACCGCGGCGAGGCCGAGCGCGGCGGCCTCGACCCAGCGGCCTGGGCGGCGTAGCGCGAGCGAGAGCGCGATGAGGAGGCCGGCCCAGAGCGTCGCGGTCTTGTCCGGAGACGGCGCCACGGCCGAGAAGGCGGAGGCGTAGAACACCATCGATTTCGCGTTGCTGAGGCTCGTGGCGAGTCCCGCCCGGAAGGCGGCGGCCCAGCCGGACGCGGCAGGCTGGTCCGGCAGCTCGCCCGCCGGCCGCCCCGCCTGCCGCCAGAGCTTCACGCCCGACCAGACGAGATAGGCCGCGCCGAGCAGCTTCATCGCCAGGAAGGCGCGGGGGAACAGGGTGAACGCGACGCTGAGGCCGAAAAGGGAGGACGACGCCCAGACCGCGTTCGCGGCGACCACTCCCATCACGGTCACCAGGGCCTCCGACCGCCCGTGGTGGAGCGCCCGATGGGCGACGACCAGGAGGTTCGGTCCGGGGATCAGGAGGCCGGCGGCGTAGAGCCCCGCCACCAATCCGAGTGCATGGAGGTCGATCGGCACGTCAGGCTCGCCTGTCGGGTGTCTGGCCGGCGCCGTCCGGCAGCCGCCGCGGGCGCGGCTCGCGACCGTGCGCGCTCAATGGTGGAGGATCCGCGACAGGAACTCGCGCGCCCGCTCGTCCTTCGCCCCCCGGAAGAACACGTCCGGCGCCGCTTCCTCGCGCACCGCGCCCCCGTCCATGAACACGATCCGGTCGGCGACCTGGCGCGCGAAGCCCATCTCGTGCGTCACGCAGAGCATCGTCATCCCGTCACGCGCCAGCGCCTGCATCGTGTCCAGGACCTCCTTGACCATCTCCGGGTCGAGAGACGAGGTCGGTTCGTCGAACAGCATGATGTCCGGACGGAGGCAGAGCGCGCGTGCGATCGCGACCCGCTGCTGCTGGCCGCCGGAGAGCTGGCCCGGGAATTTCCGGGCCTGTTCGGGGATCCGCACCCGTTCCAGGAAGGACATCGCCTCCGCTTCCGCCTCGCGGCGCGGGATGCGCTTCGCCCGCATGGGCGCCAGCACGCAATTCTCCAGCACCGTGAGGTGCGGAAACAGGTTGAACTGCTGGAACACCATGCCGACCCGGCTGCGGACGAGGCGCAGGCGCCGCGGCTCGTCCGTCACCTCGATGCCGTCAACCACGATGCGGCCCTCCTCGTGCCGCTCAAGCCCGTTGACGCAGCGGATCAGCGTCGACTTGCCCGAGCCCGACGGCCCGCAGATGACGACCCGGTCGCCCTTGCCGACCCGCAGGCTCACGGCGGCAAGGGCCCGGAACGTGCCGAAGGATTTCGAGACGCGGTCGATCTCGACCGCGAGCGGAGCGGCGGCGGGTCCGGCAGCGGCGATGGCGCTCACCGACCGGCTCCGAGCGCCTCGGCGAGGAGGGCCGCAGCGGCCTCGACCCCCTCGGACGTCACGTCGAGATGCGTGATCAGCCGGAGCGTGGTCGGGCCGAACACCCCGACCCGGACATCCGAGCGCGCCAGCGCGTCCGCCACCTCCTGAGCGGTCCGCCCGGTCCTGGCGACGTCGCAGATCACGATGTTCGTCTCGACGGGTCCCGCGACCCGGCAGCCCGGGATCGACCCGAGCACGTCGGCGAGGCGGCGCGCGTTGGCATGGTCGTCGGCCAGCCGGTCGACGTGGTGGTCGAGCGCGTGGAGGCAGGCGGCCGCCATGACTCCGCCCTGCCTCATCGCGCCGCCCAGCATGTGCTTGTAGCGCCGCGCCCGCTCGATGAATTCGCCCGAGCCGGCGAGGACGGCCCCGAACGGGGCGCCAAGCCCCTTCGAGAAATCGATCCAGAGCGAATCGACGACCGCCCCGTATTCGCGGGGCGCGATGCCGGCCGCGACGGCCGCGTTCATCAGGCGGGCGCCGTCGATGTGGCCCGCGACGCCGCGCTCGTCCGCGCGGCGCCGCAGGGGCGGGACGTCCGGGAGCGGCCAGACCGCGCCGCCGCCGAGATTGGTGGTCTGCTCCACCCA
>CALMTJ010000154.1:6369-19320 GCA_937872715.1 uncultured Methylobacteriaceae bacterium | reverse complement strand
GTTCTCCTCTGCCCGCGTAAAACCGCTCGGGACCGGCTTGTGGAACGATCCCCGGGCCGCCCGCGTGCCGGCCCTCCAGGGCGGCTGGTTCGCGGCGCCCGACCCGGCCGGCTACGGCTCCTTCGCGGAGCGCTACCGGGCGCGGTTCGGCACGGAGCCGGTCCGCATCGCGACGCTCGCCTATGACGCCGTGTCGCTGGCGGCGGCGCTCGGGCGGGCACCCGCCCCGGGCCGCTTCTCGGAGGCCGTGCTGCAGGCCCCGACCGGGTTCGCGGGCGCGGACGGCGTCTTCCGGTTCAGGCCCGACGGCACCAACGAGCGGGCGCTCGCGGTCAGCGAATTGCGGGGCGACGGCGCGGTCGTGGTGAGCCCGGCTCCCAGGGCCTTCGGAGCCGGCTCCGGCCTCTAGGACAGGCAGGCGCGGGCGAGCCCGACGAAGGCGCGGGCGCGGTGGGACAGCGGATCGGGATCCGGGTCGGCGAAGTCGATGCCGTGCTTCTCGGCCGAGCTCATCTCGCCGAAGGTCCGCTCATGCCCGTCCGGCCGGAACATGGGATCGTAGCCGAAGCCGAGCGACCCGCGCGGCGGGAAGACCAGCGTCCCGAAGACCCGCCCCTCGAACAAGGCGGCATGGCCATCCGGCCAGGCCAGCACGAGTGCCGAGACGAAGTGCGCGCGTCGCGGCTCCGGGACGTCGCGCGACGCGAGCTCGCGCTCGACGCGGGCCATGGCGGCCGCGAAATCCTTGTCCGGGCCACCCCAGCGGGCCGAGAACAGGCCCGGCGCGCCGTCGAGCGCGTGGACGCATACCCCCGAATCGTCCGCGAGCGCCGGCAGGGTCGACGCGCGGGAGGCGGCATGCGCCTTGATGGCGGCGTTCTCCGCGAAGGTGGTCCCGGTCTCGTCCGGCTCCGGCAGGCCGAGCTCCCCGGCCGACACGGCCTCGATCCCGAACGGCCCGAGCAGGTCCCGCATCTCGGCTAGCTTGCCGGGATTGTGGGTCGCGATCACCACGCGGCCGGCGAGGCGGCGCCGCGGGCTCACCCGGCGATGGCCGTCTTCTGCATGGCGACGAGGTCGGCCACGCCCGCTTTTGCGAGGCGCAGCAGCTGGAGGAATTCCTCCTCCGAGAAGGGCTTGCCCTCCGCCGTGCCCTGGATCTCGACGATCCCCCCCGAGCCCGTGATGACGAAGTTCGCGTCGGTCTCGGCCGCCGAATCCTCGGCGTAATCGAGGTCGAGAACGGGCGTGCCGGCATGGATGCCGCAGGACACGGCCGCCACGTGGTCGCGGATCGGGTCGACGGAGATGATCGAGCGCTCCCGCATCCAGGCGCAGCAATCCCGAAGCGCGAGCCACGCCCCGGTGATGGAAGCGGTGCGGGTGCCGCCATCGGCCTGGATCACGTCGCAATCGACCGTGATCTGCCTCTCGCCCAGCGCCGGCAGGTTCACCACTGCCCGCAGCGAGCGGCCGATGAGCCGCTGGATCTCCTGCGTCCGGCCGGACGGCTTGCCGGCGGTCACCTCGCGGCGCGTCCGCTCATGGGTGGCGCGCGGCAGCATGGCGTATTCGGCCGTGACCCAGCCCCGGCCGGAGCCGCGCAGCCAGGGCGGGCCCCGCTCCTCCAGCGAGGCGGTGCACAGCACCCGCGTGTTGCCGAACGAGACGAGGCAGGACCCCTCCGCGTAGCGGGCGACGCCCCGTTCCAGCGTCACGGGACGCAGCTCGTCGGGTCGGCGCTTGGACGGCCGCATGGATGGACTCCGAGGGGGAGCGGCGCTCTTACGGGCCGGTCCCCCGGGTGACAAGCGCCGGCCTTGCGGCGAGGGCGAAGCGACGGCACATAATCGGCTCGCCCGCACGGCCCGCACGTGAACCAGCCCTTCCCGCCGATCCATCCGCCCAACCGGGCCGCCTCCGACCTCAGCGACCGCTCCCGCGAGATATTCCGGCAGATCGTGGAGAGCTATCTCGCGACCGGAGAGCCCGTCGGCTCGAAGAACATCTCCCGCATCATCCCGATGGCCTTGTCGCCAGCCTCCGTCCGCAACGTGATGGCGGAGCTGGAAGGCGCCGGGCTGATCTTCGCGCCGCATACCAGCGCCGGGCGGTTGCCGACCCAGATCGGGCTCCGCTTCTTCGTCGATGCGCTGCTCGAGATCGGCGACGTGGCGAACGACGAGCGCGACCGCATCGAGGCGCAGATGCGGCGGGCCGCGACCGGGAACACCTTCGACATCGCTCTCGCGGAAGCCTCCGCCCTCCTGTCCGGCATCTCACGGGGCGCCGGAATCGTCGTCACCACGAAATCGAATGCCGGGCTCAAACATGTCGAGTTCGTCCGGCTCGATGCCGGCCGGGCGCTGGTGGTCCTCGTGTCGGAGGACGGGTCGGTCGAGAACCGCCTCCTCGACCTGCCCGCCGGCCTGCCGGTCTCGGCGCTGGCCGAGGCCTCGAACTACCTGAACGCCCGCGTTGCCGGGCGGACGCTCGGCGAGCTGCGGCTCGACATCGAAGGGCGGCGGGCCGAGATGCAGCAGGAGCTGGACGAGCTCACCGCGCGCCTCGTCGAGGCCGGGCTCGCGACGAGCGTCGGCCAGCCGGACACGCGCCAGCTCATCGTGCGCGGGCAGGCGAACCTCCTCGAGGACCTCCGGGCGGCCGAGGACCTGGAGCGCATCCGGCTCCTGTTCTCCGACCTCGAGACGCAGACGGACGTGATCGACCTCCTGGCCCGGGCGGAGGAAGGCGAGGGCGTGCGCATCTTCATCGGCTCGGAGAACCGCCTGTTCTCCATGTCCGGCTCGTCCGTGATCGCGGCCCCGTTCCGGGACGGGCAGCAGCGCATCGTCGGCGCCGTCGGCGTGATCGGCCCGACGCGGCTGAACTACGCCCGCATCGTCCCCATGGTGGATTTCACCGCCAGGGTGGTGACCCGCCTCCTGGAGGGCGGGCGGTAGGATAGGTCGTACCGCCTCGACATTTGACGAGGCACATCCATGTGACATGATCGGCCATGAACGAGACGATCCCCGCGACTCCTCAGACCTCGCTTCGAGCCGACGTCATCCACCTCGATCACCGGGTGATCGGCGGCAAGCACGTCTTCACGTCTCCGGACGTGCCTGAGCTTCACATCTCGCACGCGGACGAGGCGACGGCGCGGGCCGATATTCAACCGGCGCTCGACGCGCTCGCGAGGACGAAGGCGCGGCTCGCGGCCAAGCAGGAGAAGGCTCGCCTGATCCAAGCCGCGTAGTGAGGTCTCGCGCGAGAGAGGTCTACGCCCACCTCGTCGACGTCGGATGCGTCTTCGACGGCGAGCGATACCCACACGGCGAGGTTTGGCTCACGCCAGGCATGCAGGTCTTCTTCCTGCCGGATCCCGACCCGGATGGGGAAGGCGGCTGGTTCGACGCCGAGGTCCTGGACGACAACCTCAAGGACCGATGGAGCGGATTGACGGTCCCGCTCCCGCTGCGACGCTATGGATGATCCGCGACGGCAGGTACGCGACGTTCCGGAGCGATCAGGCCGTACGCTCGGTCGCGACCGCGATCACCGTCCGTCGAGGCGCTCCTTGGCCTCCGCCGTCACGGGGGCGAACAGGTTGACGAGCGTGCCGTCCGGGTCGCGAAGCAGCAGCGAGCGGTTGCCCCACGGCATCGTCGTCGGCGGCTGCACGAGGGCGGGGCCGATGACGGGCGCGAGCCTCGCGTGCTCCGCATCCACGTCGCCGACCCGGAACTCGACGATCGCGCTCCGGTTGGCGGCCGCCTCGGCGACGCCGTCGCCGCCGAACAAGGCCAGCGTGCGCGTGCTGCCGATCGCCAGCGTCGCGCCCGCCGTGCGCAACTCCGCGAAGTCGGCGGTATGGCGCGTGGCGGTGAGACCTGTCAGCGCCTCGTAGAAGGTGACGAGACGGTCGACGTCGCGGGTGATGATGCGGGTCGAGGCGAGGTCCAAGCTGTTCTCCGGGGCTCGTCGCGGCCATGCGGCCAGGGAGAACGCAGCGTACCGCCATCCTGCTGACAACGTCCTGTCAGCAGGATGAGCCGATGCGACGCGCGGACCGGCTTTTCCAGATCATCCAGATCCTGCGCGGCTCGGGGAAGCCGGTCACGGCCGCGAGGCTCTCGGCCGAGCTCGAAGTGACGGTCCGCACCGTCTACCGCGACGTCGCGGACCTGGTCGGGCAGCGCGTGCCGATCCGGGGGGAGGCGGGGATCGGCTATGTCCTCGACCGCGAGTACGACATGCCGCCTTTGATGCTCAGCGCCGACGAGTTGGAGGCGGCCGTGCTCGGCGCGCAATGGGTCGCGGACCGTGGCGACCCGGCGCTGGCGAGCGCGGCACGCGACCTGATCGCGAAAATCGCGAGCGTCGTCCCCGACGGTCTGCGCCCCTTCATCCTCCAGCCCAGCATCGGCGCTGCGCCGGGGCGCGCCGTGTCCGCCGACGGCCTCGACATGGCGCGGCTGCGCGCCGCCATCCGGGCGGGCCGCAAGGTCCGCATCCGCTACCGCGACGAGGCCGGCCGCGCGAGCGAGCGCACCGTCTGGCCGGTGGTCGTCGGCTACGCCGACACCGTCCGGCTGCTCGCCGCCTGGTGCGAAAGGCGGCAGGCCTTCCGCCACTTCCGCACGGACCGCATCGAGGCCGCGGCGTTCCTCGACGAGCGCTACGAGCGGCGGCCCGACGACCTCCGGCGGGACTGGAAGCGCGGGTTCGAGGCCGAGCGCGGCGTCCGCCTCCCCTGACATGCCGGACGCGGGGTCGAGGCGCCGATCGATGGGAGGGCCGGCGCCGACCGGGATTCCCGCTGCCGATCCGCGGCGCCCCGCGACGCCCTATTCCGCGGCGTCCAGCATGTCCCCGTCGCGGATCAGGGCCTCCAGCCCGAGCAGGCCGCCGGCTTCGCCGTCCGGCACGGACTCGACGTCCCGGAGCTTCCTGTCGACCGCGCGGGACCGGACCGCCACCCGGTCGATCTGGTTCGACGCCTCGTGGAGCTTCTTCTTCACGGCCTCCATGACCTCGCCGTACTTGCCGAATTCCGTCTTCACCGCGCCGAGCGTCCGCCAGACCTCGCTCGACCGTTTCTCGATCGCGAGCGTCCGGAAGCCCATCCGCAGGCTGGTCAGGAAGGCGTGCAGGTTGGTGGGTCCCGCCACCATGATGCGGCATTGCGCCTGGAGGTGGTCGACGAGGCCCGGCCGGCGCAGCACCTCCGCGTAGAGGCCCTCCGTCGGCAGGTACAGGATGCCGAAATCGGTCGTGTCCGGCGGGCACACGTATTTCCGGCAGATCTTCGCGCCCTCCGCCTTGATCCGCGTCTCGAGCCCCTTCAGCGCGCCCTCGACCGCGACCGGGTCGCCGCGCTCGGACGCCTCGTGGAGGCGGTCCCAATCCTCGATCGGGAACTTGGCGTCGATCGGCAGCCAGACGGACTGGCCGTCGCCCTGCCCGGGCAGCCGGACGGCGTATTCCACCCGCTCGCCCGAGCCCCGCACGGTCTCGACGTTGCGGTCGAACTGCTCCGCGGTCAGCACCTGGTCGAGGAGGTTGCCGAGCGACACCTCCGCCCAGGTGCCCCGGGTCTTCACGTTGGTGAGCACCCGCTTGAGGTCGCCGACGCCCGTCGCGAGCGACTGCATCTCGCCGACCGAGCGGTGCACCTGTTCGAGATGGTGGCTGACGACCTTGAACTTCTCGCCGAGCCGCTCCTCCAGCGTGCCCTGGAGCTTCTCGTCCACCGTCCGGCGCATCTCCTCGAGCTTCGCGGCATTCTCCTGCCGGAGCGCCTCCAGCCGGCTCTCCACCGTCCGGCGGAGGTTTTCGTTCGCCTCCCCGTTCGTCTGGACGAGGCGCCGGATCGTGTCCGAGACGCCGTCCAGCCGCTCCTTCTGCCCGGCCGCGCTGGCGTCGAGGCGCTCGCGCTGCGCGTCGCCGCCGGCGTCGAGCTTGTCGCCCAGCATCTCGGCCAGCGCCCCGACCTGGCGGAGCACCTCCTCGCGGAGCGCCTTGCCGCCTTCCTCCTGGTCTCGCCGCAGCTCGGCGAGGCGGCGCTCGTTCGCTTCGCCGAGCTCCCTCACCTCCGTGGCCACGCCCTCGACCTTCTCGGCCTGCGACACGCCCATGCGGCCGACGGTGTCGGCGAGCCCCTCGCGCAGCCGGACCGCGATGGCGCCGAGCTCGGCCCGCATCTCCCGGGCGCCCGCCCCGCTCTCCTCGCGGGCGCGGCGGAGATCGTCCGCCAGCGCTCCCCGGAGCGCGTGGATGTCGCGGGACAGGTCGTCCAGCGCGAGCCGGAGCACCGCGTGGCGGCTGCCGCCTCCGGCCCGCAGGGCCGCGAGACCGGACAGGAGGGTGCTGGCGCAGCCCAACGCCACCGCGAGGGAAAGGAGGTCGAACGTCATCGAGAGGTCCCGTCGCGGGCCGCCCGGCCCGAAGCACCTCGAACAAAGCTAGAACGAAAACCCCCGTCTTGCGAGGGCAGTACGGTCTCTGTCCACGGCCCGATGGGGGTGGATCGATGAATGCGCGGCCTGGACGGACCGCCTCATGTACGTCCCCCGACATACGTAGACTTCCGATCTGCCCCGCAAGGAATCTCTAAGACCGGCGCCCTAGCCTCGGGCCGCAACCGAGTGGTCCAGGAATGATCGACATCGAAGCCATCGGCGTCCCGGCCTTCGCCATCCGGGTCACGGAGGAGGGCGATCTCCTTTACGCGGCCGTGAACGCGCTGAACACGGAGCGGACCGGGGTCACGAACGAGATGGTCGCGGGCAAGACCTGCTTCGAGGTGTTCGGGTCCGATGCCGCCGAGCGTCTCATCCCGGTCTACCAGGAATGCGCCGCCCAGCGGCGGCTCGTGGAATACGAGGTCAGCGCGGATTTCCCCAAGGGCTGGTCCTGGTGGCGCGCCACCATGATGCCGGTGGTCGGCGAAAGCGGACGGGTCGAGACCCTGCTCGGGCTGTGCCACATCCCGAACGAGCGAGCTCAGCCGGCGGCCGAGTCGGCCCCGCCCGAGCACCGCTATTTCGATCTCGCGCTGAGGTCGCTGAAGAGCGCGGATTGGCGGTACGACACCCGTACCGGCCGCCACGAGGTGTCCCCGAACCTGGCGCTCCTCCTCGGCGAGCAGCATCCGCGGTCGGTCAGCTGGGACGAGTGGACGGGGCGCATCCTGATGGACGACCTCGCCCGCACCTCCTGCGACGACCTGCTGACCGGCGATATCTCCAACGCCGTGGTGCGCTTCCGCTATGTCGACATCCACGGCGACGTCCGCTGGGCGCAGTGCCGTCGCTCGTCCGTTCTCGCCGACGGCCGGGTCGACATGATCTACGGCCTGATCGTCGATATCACGGAGGAGCGCCGACGGGAGATCGAGCTCGAACAAAAGGCCTATCGCGACAGCCTCACCGGTCTGCTGAACCGCCGCGGCTTCCAGGACACGCTCCACGAAGCCCGGACCGAGACCGGCACCTTCACCCTCTACATGCTCGATCTCGACGGGTTCAAGCACATCAACGACACGATGGGCCATCAGGCCGGCGACGACATCCTGGTCGAGGTCGCGCGCCGGCTCGAGCGGGCCTTGGGCGAGCGGTCGACGATCGCGCGTCTCGGCGGCGACGAGTTCATCGCCTGCGTGGCGGGCATCTCGGACATCGAGGCCGCGGCGCTGGAATGCAAGCTTCGCGACCAGGTCGACCGCCCCTTCTGGCGCGGACGGGAGATCGTTCCCGTCCGGGCGAGCGTCGGCATGGCGCATCGGGCCCGCGACATCTCGCTCCCGGCGATGATGGCCGAAGCGGACGAGCGTCTCTACCGCGACAAGATGGAGCGCAAGCGGAGGGAGCGGCCCCGGATGGACGGAGCGACGGACGGTGCGGGGGTGGACCCGTCGGGAAAGAAGGCCACGGGACGCGGCGCGACGATCCACCTGATCGGCTCGGGCCGCGGCCGGGCGGCCTCCTGAAAGGCGAGGGAGCCGGGGGGGGGGGGGGGGGGGGGGCCGGGGGCCCCGGCCGCCCCACCGGCGCCCCCCGCGGCGCGGCCCCGGCGGCCCCCTTACCGGCCGGGCCGCGGGCGCGCCGGGCCCGCGCCGGGGGCCGCGCCTCGCCCTTGACCCGGCCCGGGAGGGAGGCGCAGGGGCGACGGCCTGCCACGAGGAGCCGCCCCGTATGAGCACCGACTACACCCCGCCGAAAGTCTGGACCTGGGAGAAGGGGAACGGCGGCCGCTTCGCCAACATCAACAGGCCTGTGGCGGGGGCGACGCACGAGAAGGAGCTGCCGGTCGGGCGCCATCCGCTCCAGCTCTATTCGCTCGGCACGCCGAACGGGCAGAAGGTCACGATCCTCTTGGAAGAGCTGCTGGCGGCCGGCCATCCGGGCGCCGAATACGATGCCTGGCTGATCCGCATCAACGAGGGCGAGCAGTTCGGCTCGGGCTTCGTCGGCGAGAACCCGAATTCGAAGATCCCGGCGCTCGTCGACCGGAGCGGGCCGGAGCCGATCCGGGTGTTCGAATCGGGCGCCATCCTCACCTACCTGGCGGAGAAGTTCGGCGCCTTCCTGCCGGCGGGCGGCGCGGCCCGGGCGGAGTGCCTGTCCTGGCTCTTCTGGCAGATGGGCTCGGCGCCGTATCTCGGCGGCGGGTTCGGGCATTTCTACGCCTACGCGCCGACCAAGATGCAGTACCCGATCGACCGCTTCGCCATGGAGGTGAAGCGCCAGCTCGACGTCCTCGACCGGCGCCTCGCCGGGAGCGAGTACCTGGCCGGCCCGGATTACACGATCGCCGACATGGCGGTGCTGCCCTGGTACGGCGGCCTGGTGAAGGGCTGGCAATACGGCGATTCCGCCACCTTCCTGTCCGCGCACGAATACACGCACGTGCATCGCTGGGCGGACGCGCTCCTCGCCCGCCCGCCCGTGAAGCGCGGCCGCATGGTGAACCGAGTCACGGGTGAGCCGGCCGAGCAGCTCCGCGAGCGTCACGACGCGGCGGATTTCGACGCGCGCCCGCAAGGGGCGGGCGACGCGGCGGCCTGACCCACATCCCCGGGAGGTCCTCCGACGTCACGGGCCTTGGCCGTGCCGAGCCCGGCCATGACGACGCGCAAGGTCACGGGTGCGCCTCCGCACGCAACCGGAGGGAGGGCTCGGCGTTCCCCTTCGAACGCGGGACCGTCAGGCCCGATGCGAAGCGGATACGAGATGCGCACGATCCTTCTCCCCACGGCCGGGCTCGCCCTGCCACTTCTCGGCGCGCCGGCGATGGCGGACGAGAGCAAGGCACCCGCCGGGGGCGCCTTCATGAGCAGCTATTCGACCGGACCTTATTCGGTGCCGCGCGATCCGGCGAGGCCGGTGCCCGGCCAGGGTTCCGCCGACAGCGGCGGAGAGCCGAGGGGCTCGGCCTATTCGTCCTACCCGAACCGGCGGCCCGCCTCCCGGCGCTGACGCGATCCGGATCCGGCTCAGCGTCGTGACGGTGGCACGGACAGGATGAAGCCCGTGACGTCGCCCAACACCGGAGCCGTGCCGCCGAGCGGCCGCGATACGACGCCGATCAGCGTCCGGTGGGTGAGCCCCGGATAGGTCCTGGTCTCGACCCGGCTGCCGACCCGCGACAGCCTTTCCGCCAGGGAGTAGGTGTTCCGGGGTTCGACCGTGGTGTCGTCTGCATCGGTCGCGAGGAAGGCGGGCGCCTCGCCGCCCCGGACGAAATTGACCGGCTGCGTGTCGGCGAGCCTCGCCGGCGGTCCGAAGATCACCTTGTAGGTCGGGTCGGTCAGCGGCAGGAAATCGTAGGGGCCGGCCAGGCCCACGGCGCCCGCCACGTCGTGACGGGGGTCCAGGCCCGCGGCTCCGAACCAGCGCCCGTCGACCGCCAGCAGGAGCGCGATATGCGCGCCCGCGGAATGGCCCATCAGGACGGTGCGGCGGGAATCGCCGCCGTAACGCGCCGCGTTGCGCTTCGCCCAGGCGAAGGCAGCCGCGCCGTCCCGCATGAAGCCGGCGAACCTCGCCTCAGGGTAGACCCGGTAATCCGCCACCACCGCCACGATGCCGTGCGCCGCCAGCGCCCGGCCCACGAAGGCGTAATCCGCCTTGGCGCCGTCCTGCCAGGCGCCGCCGTAGAAGAACACGGCGACGGGCGCGCCCCGCGCGTCAGCCGGCCGGTACACGTCCAGGCGCTGCCGCGCCGCCGGCCCGTACGGAAGGTCCAGGTTCTCCTCGACCCCGGCATCGGACGACAGCCCGTTGAGGAGGGAGGCCGGCGAGCAGGCGGCGAGACCCGGAAGGGCCAGGCACCCGGCGGCGAGGAGGCGGCGCGTCGGCCGAGGCCTCGGGAGGAGCGGCAGCGTCATGGGCCGACGGTAACCAAAAGGGGAACCGCACGCTATGGACCGGGCGCGCTTCGCGGTATTTGTCGCGGCCATCCGCCCGACCTGTCCGCCCGGCACCCCGCCGGACGATGGCGTCGTCGGTCAGGTGGATGCAAGGCGCAGGAGACGATGACCAGTCCTCACCCCATCACGCCCGTCATCATGTGCGGCGGCAGCGGCACGCGCCTCTGGCCCGTGTCCCGGGCCAGCATGCCGAAGCAGTTCCAGCGCTTCTTCGGCGACCGGACGCTCCTGCAGGACACGGCCGTGCGGGTCACGGGGGCGGCCTTCGCGCCGGCTCTCTTCGTCGCGCACGAATCGCATCGCTTCACCGTCGGCGACCAGATCGAGGCGCTCGGACTTCCCCGCGGCCCCATCGTCCTGGAACCCGTCGGCCGCAACACCGCTCCGGTCGCGCTCCTCGCGAGCCTGCTCGTGTCGCGCGAGAGGGAGGACGGGCTCGTGCTGCTCCTGCCCTCCGACCATCTCGTGAAGGACACGCGCGACTTCCAGGACCTCGTCGCGGCCGCCACGCCCGCCGCCCGGGCCGGATCCATCTGCCTGTTCGGCATCGCGCCGACCTACCCGGAGACGGGCTACGGCTATATCGAGGTCGGGACGGAGCCGGTGCCGGACGAATCCTCGCCCGTCCGCCGCGTGGCGCGCTTCATCGAGAAGCCGGATGCGGAGAGGGCCGAGGCGCTGATCGCGGCAGGCGCCAACGTCTGGAATTCGGGCATCTTCCTGTTCTCGGCCGCCACCATGCTGGAGGAGGCGGCCGAGCGGTGCCCGGACCTCCTCGCCTCCGTGCGGGACGCGGTGGACCGCTCGACGCGGGACGGCGACTTCCTCCGGCTCGACCCCGACGCCTTCGGCAGGATCGAGCCGGTCTCGGTCGATTACGCCATCATGGAGGGCAGCAGGCGGACGGCCGTGCTCCGGGCGGAGCTCGACTGGAGCGACCTCGGCGCCTGGGACGCGATCTCGTCCGCGCATACGGCCGACCCGGACGGCAACGTGATCCTGGGCCGGGCGATCGGCATCGGCACGACGAACAGCTTCGTGCGGTCGGAGCGCCCGCTCGTCGCGACCGTCGGGATCGACAACCAGAACCTCGAGGCGACCGAAGATGCAGTCCTGGTCGCGGAGAAGAGCCAGGCGCAGCTCGTGAAGCAGGCGCTCGAGCTCGCGAAAGCGGGCGGGCACGAGGAGGCGACGAGCCACACGGAGGCGCACCGGCCCTGGGGGACGTACCGGCCCATCGTGGCGGGCGACCGCTTCCAGGTGAAGCTCATCACGGTGAAGCCCGGCGGGCGGCTCTCGCTCCAGCTGCATCGCCACCGTGCGGAGCACTGGATCGTGGTGAAGGGCTCGGCGCAGATCACCTGCGGCGAACGCGTCTTCATGCTCTACGAGAACCAGTCGACCTATATCCCGCTCGGCGAGGTGCACCGGCTCGAGAACCCCGGCAAGATCCCGCTGGAGATGATCGAGGTGCAGTCCGGGTCCTATCTCGGAGAGGACGACATCGTCCGGGTGGAGGACGTGTACGGCCGCAGCTGAGGCCGGGCGTCGCGCCTCACCCGTTCGGGCATCCCGCTCCCTTCATCCAGCGCGAGCGCGGCAATTCATCCGTCACGCGCCAGACGGCGGCGCTGCTCAGCCGCTGCTCGATGCTGATCACGCCGCAGGGCTGCCCGTCCGGGTCGCGGAACAGGCAGGCATTGGTGAGGGTCGGGACGGTCACGCCAGCCGGCGTGACGAACTGCTTGACGGTGGCGAGGGGCACCCTGGTCAGGACCATCTGCTCGAACTTGCGCTGGCATTCCGTCCGTTCCTTGGCGGCGATGAACTTGAAGACGGGATGTCCGATCAGGTTCTCGAGCGGCCGCTGGACGATGTTCGAGAAGTTGACGCACGCGAAGACGATTATACCGTCGAGATCGACCTGAAGGGTTCCAAAATCGCCCTTGCGCGGAATGTTCATGCTGTCCTCCTGACCCGACGCTAGGGGAGGACGAGGTACAAACCTACTGGGCGGCCTCAGACTAAGGTCGCAAAGTGGGCGTCAGGAGAATCCCAACTATTGGGACAGATCGCCGCGTCGGGGTGGCCGACGGTACTCATCCCGTACGGGCCAGCGGGCGTTCGGCGGCGGGCGACCCGTCGAGGCCGGCCGACACCGCCCAGAGCTCGGCCGCGGCGCGATCGTGGTCCACGAGCAGGTCCCGCATGGTGCGGGCCTCGTCGTCCGTGAGACGCTCGAACCGGATGCCGCCATATTCGGCGACCTGCTGACGCCAACCGTCGAGCACCGACCAGCCGTCGTCCGATTGGGAGAGTTCGTACCGCATGGCCACCTTCCGCGCGCGACTCGTTTTCGCCGGCCCCGGAATCGAATCATCGCGCAACGCTTCTGTCCAGGGACGAGGCGCGCAGGTGCACAAAGCGGCCGTGCTCGGGCAGGGCGCCCGTAATGCTCACCGGCTTCCCTCCGGCGGCGCGTCGTCGATCGCCATGTCGGGCCTGCCGAGCGG
>CALMTJ010000154.1:5760-6359 GCA_937872715.1 uncultured Methylobacteriaceae bacterium | reverse complement strand
GCCAGCGGGCGGAGGGCCGGATGCGACAACCGGCAGGAGGGACGCGCCTGGAAGCAGCGCGTGTGGAAGCGGCAGCCGGCCGGCGGGGCGGAAGGGCTCGGGATCTCGCCCCGGAGAACGACGCGGTCGCGCCGGCGGGCCGGGTCGACGGACGACGTCGTCGAGAGGAGCGCCGCCGTATAGGGGTGGGCCGGCCGCCCGAAGGCCGCGGCGGTCGGGGCGTCCTCGACGATCTCGCCGAGATACATGACGGCCGTGCGCGAGGTCACGCGACGAACGATGCCGAGATTGTGGCTGACGATCAGGTAGGTTAGGCCGAACTCGCGGTGCAGGTCGAGGAGGAGGTTGAGGAGCTCGCCCTGGACGGAGACGTCGAGGCCTGCGGTCGGCTCGTCGGCGATCACGAGAGCCGGCCCGAGCACCAGCGCCCGCAGGATGGCGACGCGCCGTGCCTGTCCGCCCGAGACCTGGTGGGGGTATTTCGCGCGCACGCCCTCCGGCAGGCCGAGCCGCGCCATCAGCTCCGCGAGGCGAGCCCGCCCTTTCGCGATCGGCAGGCCGTGGATGCGGAGCGGCTCCTCCGCCAAGGTCCGCATGCG
>CALMTJ010000154.1:0-5750 GCA_937872715.1 uncultured Methylobacteriaceae bacterium | reverse complement strand
CGGGAGGCGGCCGCATCCTGGAGCAGCATCTGCACCTGCCGCCGGAAGGCCAGCCGGTCCCGCTTCAGCCTGAGGCGCAGGTCCTCGCCGTCCACCTCCACGCGTCCGGCGGCCGGCTCCGTGAGGCCGGCGAGGACCCGGCAGAGCGTCGTCTTCCCCGATCCCGATTCGCCGACGAGGCCCAGGATGTCGCCGGTCCGGACCGCGAGCGAGACGTCGTCCAGGGCCCTCACTCCCCCGTCGAAGAGGACGGAGACGCCCTCCGCCGCGATCAGCGGCCGGGCGGTCACGGCAGGATCTCGAAGCTCCGCACGCAGGCGGCACGGCGCTCCGGGCCGACGGAGGCGAGCGGCGGCTGCCCGGCGAGGCAGGCCGGCGCGACGTGGGGGCAGCGAGTGGCGAAGATGCAGCCCTCGACGTCGGCCGTGACGGGCGGCACTTCGCCCGGGATCGTGACGAGGCGGCCGGTATCGCCTTCGGAAATCTCGCAATCGAGGAGCGCGCGCGTGTAGGGGTGCCGCGGGCGCGCCAGCACCGCCTCCGTCGGGCCGCTCTCGACGACGAGCCCGCCATACATGACGCAGAGGTCGTCGCAGAGCTCGGCCACGAGGCCGAGGTGATGCGAGATGAACGCCATCGAGCCGGCGAAGTCCCGCCGGATCCGCCCCAGGAGGTCGACGATCTGCGCCTCGATCGTGGCGTCGAGCGCGGTGGTCGGCTCGTCGGCGAGCAGGAGGTCCGGCTGGACGGAGAGCGCCATGGCGATCACCACGCGCTGGCGCATCCCGCCCGAGAGCTGGTGCGGATAGGCGTCGAGCCGCGACGGCGGGTCCGGGATGCCGACGGTCTCCAGCATCGCCTCGGCCCGGGCGAGCGCGGCGCCGCGCGAGAGGTCCGGGAAACGGCGGCGCAGCACGTCTACGAGATGCGTCCCGACCGTGAAGAGCGGGTTCAGCGCCGTCATCGGATCCTGGAAGATCGCGGCGATCCGCCGGCCGCGCCACTCGGCCATGGCGGCCGGCCCGAGGCGCAGCAGGTCCGTGCCGTCCATGACGATCGAGCCTTCGACGCGCGAGATGTTGGCCGGCAGGAGCCGCAGGAGGCATGAGGCGAGCGTCGACTTCCCCGAGCCGGATTCGCCCACGATGCCGAGGATGCGGCCGCGGCCGATCGTGAGGTCGAGCCCTCGCAGGATATGCGCCTCGCCGGCCTCCGTGCGGGCATGGACGGAGAGCCCCCGGATCTCGACGAGGGCCGCCGACACTCAGCGTCCTCCGTCGAGGCGCGGGTCGACGGCGTCCCTCAGGGCCTCTCCGAAGAGGGTGAAGCCCAGCGTCGCGATCCCGAGCGCCGCGCTCGCGACCGCGACCGGGAGCTTCGAATCCGACAGGTAGGCATAGCCGTCGTAGATCAGCGTGCCCCAGCTCGCGAGCGGCGGCCGGACGCCGAGCCCGATGAAGGAGAGCCCGGCCTCGACCGTGATCACGACGGGCAGGTCGATGCTGGCGAGCACGATCAGCGGGCCGGCGATGTTCGGCAGGAGGTGGTGGAGCACGATGCGCGTCTCGGACGCGCCGAGCAGGCGCTCGGCCTCGATGAAGGGGGCGTTCCTGACACCGAGCACCTGCGCTCGCGCGACCCGGCCGAAATGCGGCAGGAGGGTCGCCGCCACCACGATCATGACGAGGAGGGTGGAGGGGCCGAACACCGCGACCGCGGCGAGCGCGAGGACGAGGCTCGGGAAGGACGAGATCACGTCGAAGAGGACGAGGATCGGCCGCTCCCATCCGGCGGACACGGAGGCCGCGAGCGTCCCGAGCAAGGTGCCGCCGACGAGGGCGGCCGTGATGGCGAAGAGCGCGACCTCCATGGCCACGCGGGCGCCGAAGACGAGCCGGCTGTAGAGGTCGCGCCCGAGATGGTCCGTGCCGAGCCAATGCTCCGCCGAAGGACCGGCGAAGCGGTGGAGGATGTCGAGCGCGTCCGGATCGTGCGTCGCCACGATGGGCGAGGCGAGCGCCGCCACGAGGATGGCCGCCACCACGGCGAGCCCGAGGGCGCCTCCGGGCCGCGACGCGACCGCCCGGGCCGTCCTGCCGGATCCGGAGAGGATCGTCACCGAACAGGGTCCTGCCGCCGGATGCGGGGATCGATGACCGAGTAGCTGAGATCCACGAGGAGGTTGGTCAGCACGAAGGCCACGACCACGACCAGCACGGCGCCCTGCAGCACGGCGAAGTTGCGGGTCGAGATCGCGTCGTAGATGAGCCGGCCGAGGCCCGGGCGGGCGAAGACGATCTCCACCAGCACCGCGCCGCCGAGGAGGCGCCCGATCCCGACTCCGAGCACGGCGAGCGTCGGGATGCAGGCGTTCCTCAGCGCGTATTTGTAGACAACGAGCCGATCCGGCAGCCCGTAGGCGCGCGACGTCCGGATATGGTTCTCGCCCAGCACCTCCAGCATGGAGGTCCTGACCAGCCGGGCCACGAAACCGATCCAGCCGACGCCGAGCGCGACCGTGGGCAGGATGAGGCGCTTGCCTCCGTCGACCCAATTCCCTGGCTCGCCGCCGCCCAGCACCGGCAGCCAGTCGAGGTAGATGGAGAAGAGGAGAAGGAGAAAGATCGCGATCACGAAGGACGGGATCGCGATGAGGGTGACGCTCGAGAAGGCCAGGAGCCCGTCAGCCGTCGAGCCCCGATGGGTGGCGGCGTAGCAGCCGAGCGGCACGCCGAGGAGGAGCGCGAGCCCGATGGAGGCGCCCGTCAGGGCGAAGGTGTAGGGCAGGACGGCACCGACCACCTGGATGACGGGCCGCCCGGACAGCACGTCCGTGCCGAGATCGCCGACCAGCAGGCGCGACAGGAAGGTGAAGAGCCGCCTCCACCAGGGCTGGTCGAGACCCATCTCGACGATGAACCGCCTCGCGTATTCGGGCGTCGCCTGCGGTCCGATCAGCGCCGTCGCCGGGTCGCCGGGGACGAGCGCCGTCAGCGCGAAGAGGAGCAGCATCGCGCCCAGCACGACGAGCGCGGTCGTGACGAAGCGGGCCCCGACGTAGCGGAGGGCGCCGCGCATCGCGGATCGGCGAAGCGCAGGCGCTCAGGCGTTGGTGAAGCGGTCGAGCTGCCAGTCGATGGCGCCCGGCAGGAAGGCCGGCTTCACGTTCGAGCGGTGGGCCGCGAACGCCGTGTCGTTCGTCAGCCAGACGAAGGCCGCCGACCTGTCCATCAGCTCCTGCGCCCGGATCACCAGCGCCGACCGCCTGGCCGGATCGCCCTCTGCGATCGCCTCCTTGGCGAGGGCGTCGTATTCGGGGCTCGCGAAGCGCTGCCAGTTCCACACCCCGACCTGGTCGGACGTGTACCATTGCATGAGGAAGCTCGGGTCGAGCTTTCCGTTGAAGCGCATCATGAACATGTCGACGTCCTTGCCGGCCTCGCCCTTCCCGGCCTCCCAGAATGTCCCGCCTTCCTGGACATCGAGCTCGGCCGTGATGCCGACTTCCCCGAGCAGCGCGCGGGCGACCAGCGCCATCGTCTGGAAGGCCGGCTGGTTCAGCACCGTGATCCGGGTGCGGATGGCGGGATGGCCGGCCTCGGCGAGGAGGCGCTTCGCCTCCGCGACGTTGCGTCGATAGACCGGCGCCTCCGCCCAATGGCCGAGGACCGGCGGCATCACGAGCGCGTTCAGCCGCGGCGCCTTGCCGTTGAACCCGGCGAGCAGCATCTGGTCGACGTCGAGCGCGTAGCGGATCGCCTGCCGGACCCGGATGTCGGTGAACGGCGCCTTCTGCATGTTGATGCCGAGCCAGAGATAGGCGAGTCCGGGGAACTGCTCGACCGCGATGCCCGACGCGCCCCTGAGCGGCTCCGCCACGCCGGGCGGCAGGATCGCGAAATCGAGTTCGCCCGACCGGAGCGCGAGCTCGGCCGTCTTCGGGTCCTGGATGAAATTGGCCCGGATTTCCTCGAAGGCCGGCTTCGGCCCAGAATAGGCCGGGTTGCGGCGGAGCACGGCGCCCCGCTGCTTCTCGACGGACACGACCTGATAGGGGCCGGAGCCGACCGGTTTCAGCGCGTGCTCGGCGCCGCGCTCGGTCACGGCCTTCCTGGACACGATGCAGCCCGACACGTCGGCCAGCGCGATGGCGAAGAGGCCGGCATTCGGCTGCGCCAGCACGATCCGGCCGGAAAGCGGACCCGTGACCTCGACGGCCTTCAGGCCGGACCAGTCGCCCGTATACGGGGAGGTCTTGCCGTCCGGCGCCGCCACCGCGAAGCGCTCGTAGGAGAACTTCACGTCGTCGGCCGTCATCGTGCCGTACCCGTCCGTGAAGGCCTGGCCGGGTTTCAGCGTGAACTCGATAGTCGTCGGGCTCACCTGCTTCAGCTCCGCGGCGGCATCGAGCTCCGTCTCGACCGAATTCGGCTTCTGCGCGATCAGCCTCTGGAAGACCGCTCTCGCGACGTTGCCGTCATGCGGGCCGGACCGGAAGGCCGGATCGAAAGTGACGAAATCCCGCTCGACCCGGACAGCGATGCTCGTCTTGCCCTGCGCGGCCGCCCGCCCCGGCAGGAGCGGGAGGCCGGCTGCCGCGGCTGCGCCCGCGAGGGCCGCGCGGCGGGAGGGATGTCGGTTCATGGCGGAACTCCGTCGTGCCGCGGATCTGATCCGCGATCGTTGCCGGGTTCGGAGGCGGACGTAAAGCCGGCCCCATACGTGTCGCGTCGCCGGACGGGCCGCGTTGACGCCTTCTTGACCGCTCCGTCCGGCGCCTCGGCCCTCAGGCGCGGGCGCGGGGATGCACGGAATCGTAGGCCGCCATCAGGCGTGCGGCGTCCACCTGCGTGTAGATCTGTGTGGTGGAGAGCGAGGCGTGGCCGAGCAGTTCCTGGATCGCCCGGAGTTCGCCTCCCCGCGACAGGAGATGCGTCGCGAAGGAATGGCGCAGCGCGTGCGGCGTCGCCCGCGCGTCCAGCCCGAGGGCGCCCCGGAGCCCTTCCACGGCGAGCTGGATGATCCGCGGCGAGAGCGGCCCGCCTTTCTGCCCGACGAAGAGCGGGCCGGTGCCGGGCAGGTTCCAGGGGCAGAGCGCGAGGTACTCTTCGATCGCGCGCCGGACGGGAGCCAGCACAGGGACGCTCCGCATCTTGCCGCCCTTGCCGGTCACGGTGAGCCCGTCGGCGGTGCCGGTCGGCGCGTCCGCACGCAGGATGCCGAGCGCCTCCGCGATCCGGAGCCCGCTCCCGTAGAGGAGCCCGATGACGGCCGCGTCGCGAGCCAGCACCCAGGGCTCGCGCGCCTCGCCGGCCCGGGTCCCGGCATCCGCCATCGCCAGGGCGGCGGCGGGCGGGAGCGGCTTCGGAAGGCTCCTCGCCACCTTCGGCGGTGCCGTGACCCTCCCGCTCGAGGTGGCGGGCGAAGGACCGCAGCGCCGCGAGCTGGCGCATCAAGGTCCGGCTCTCGACGCCTCCCCGGCGCCGGGCCGCCATGAAGGCCCGGATGTCGGCCGGCTTCAGCCCGGTCACCGCGTCCGGCGAGGGCGGCTCGCCGAGATGCCCGGCCAGGAAGAGCACGAACTGACGGAGATCGCGCCCGTAGGCCTCGACCGTCTTCGGCGACAGGCGCCGCTCCGCTCCGAGTTCGCGGAGCCAGGATGCGAGGCAGGCGAGGAGCGCGCCCGTCCCCGGGAGGAGGGCCGCCGTAGCAGGCTCACTCCCCTCTCCCTTGCGGGGACGGGGCGGCGG
>CALMTJ010000153.1 GCA_937872715.1 uncultured Methylobacteriaceae bacterium | reverse complement strand
ACGAAGGCGCCGAGCGCCATCGACAGCCCGCTCGTCGCGGCCGACAGCGCGGCCACGATCACGATCAGGAACGAGGCCGCCATGAACGATTCGGGGCTTCGCGTCTGGGCCACGAGGTGGAACATCGGCCGCAGCGCCAGCCGGCCCGCCACGACGATCAGCACGAGCGCGACCGCCGCCTGCCCGAGCGCGAAGAGGAGGTTCGGCAGGAATTCGCCCGTCTTCGCCGACGTGACGGCCGCGACCGTGAACAGGACGGGCGCGACCGCGAGGTCCTGGAACAGGAGGATGGAGAAGGTCGCGCGCCCCGTCGGCGAGTTCAGGCGCTTCTGCCCGGCGAGGATCGGCACCACGATCGCGGTCGACGACAGCGCGAGAGCGACGGCGCCGAGCTCGGCCGCGACCGGGGCCAGCCCGGCCGCCATGCCGATCCCGGCGAGGATCACCGTCGACAGGACGACCTGCAGGCCGCCGAGGCCGAAGACGAGCCGTCGCAGGGTGCGAAGCCGCTCCCACGACAGTTCCAACCCGATGGTGAACAGGAGGAAGACGACCCCGAGCTCCGCCAGATGCGCGAATTCGGCGCGGCTCGTGATGGTGACGACGGAGAGGGAGGGGACCGACCCGGTGAAACGCCCGAGCCCGAACGGCCCGAGCAGCGCGCCGGCGCCGATGAAGCCGAGGACGGGGCTCACCTTCAGCCGGCTGAACAGCGGCACGACGATCCCGGCCGTGGCCAGGAAGATGATCACCTCCTTGTAGGCGCCGGCTTCGCTCGGGACTGCCATTCCGGTGGGGTCTCCTCGTCCGAGCCGGCCCTGCCCATCCTTCGGCCGTTCGATTCGGACAGCCCCACGACCCTAGCTGCGGCGGCGCCCGGCCGCGACCTTGTTCCGGCACCGGCGCGTGCCTAGAACCGGTCTTCGAAGGACGGGACAGGCATGCGCTTCCAGGGCACCGACAGCTACGTCGCGACCGAGGATCTCAACGTCGCGGTGAACGCCGCGATCGTCTTGGAGCGTCCGCTCCTCGTCAAAGGCGAGCCCGGCACGGGGAAGACGGTGCTGGCCGAGGAGATCGCCCGGTCGCTCGGCGCGCCGCTCCTGACCTGGCACGTGAAATCGACCACCAAGGCCCAGCAGGGCCTCTACGAATACGATGCCGTCTCGCGGCTGCGGGACTCGCAGCTCGGCGACCCGCGCGTGTCGGACATCCGCAACTACATCCGGCGCGGGAAGATGTGGGAGGCGTTTGAGTCCGACCTCCGCCCCGTGCTCCTGATCGACGAGATCGACAAGGCCGATATCGAGTTTCCGAACGACCTCCTGCTCGAGCTCGACCGCATGGAGTTCCACGTCTACGAGACCGCGGAGACGGTGCGGGCGTCCCGGCGCCCGATCGTGGTCATCACCTCCAACAACGAGAAGGAGCTGCCGGACGCCTTCCTGCGACGCTGCTTCTTCCACTACATCCGCTTCCCGGATGCCGACACGATGGGCCGCATCGTCGCCGTGCATTACCCGGGCATCAAGAAGCGGCTCGTCGAGGAGGCCTTGCGCCTGTTCTTCGAGATCAGGGAGGTGCCGGGGCTGAAGAAGAAGCCCTCCACCTCCGAGCTCCTCGACTGGCTGAAGCTCCTGATGTCGGAGGATATCGGACCGGACCAGCTCCGCGAGCGCGACCCCCGCAAGCTGATCCCGCCGCTGCACGGCGCCCTGCTGAAGAACGAGCAGGACGTTAGCCTGTTCGAGAAGCTCGCCTTCATGACCCGCCGCGCGGCGCGCTGATCAGCGCGCCCTCCGCCGATCTCGCCCGCCGCCGGGTTTGCCGGCCCCTTCGACGCCACGGCGGTCCAGCCATCCCCTGAGAGGGGCTGACGGCCTCCTCACGCGTCGCGCGTCTGAACGCACCTGATCACAACCCCGACGATGATCAATGCGTCCTGGCCGGGCTTGGCCCGGCCATCCACGCCCGTCCGGGGCCGCAACGTCGACGGGCGCCCCCCCGGGCAGCCTCCTTCGTGGATGGCCGGGCCGAGCCCGGCCAGGACGGACCGGTACCCAGGAGGTATTGTCGGAAGCGTCAGCCCGGATCGGCCTCGCCCGCGATCTCGGCGACGACCACGTCCGGCTGGTTGCGGAGGTCCTGCGAACCCGGCAGGACGGTGCGCTGGTTCCGCACCCGCGAGCCGCCGTCTCCCTGGTCGTTGTTGCGGCCCTTCACGGCCGTCGTGAGATCGTCCTCGTCCAGGATGTCGGGATCGGTTGTTCCGACATGGGGGTGCCCGATCACCGTGCCGCCGCCCATGTGCCCCTTGTGGCCTGCCTTCGCCATGTCGAGTCTCCCGTGAACCGGCGAGGGGCTCGAACGGCCCGATCGCCTGGTGACCCAACGACGGGCGGCGGACGTGGTTCGGGTCGACCTGCGCGGGGAGGGGCGCGGGCCTAGAACTTCATGCCGACGCCAGGCCTCCCGCCCTGGATGGTGGGCTGGACGGCACGCGGATCGTCCTCGAGCTGGATGCCGCTGCCGCGCGTGGCGGGCGGGCCGCGCGTGTCGATCCGGTCCGAGTAGCTGCCGGTGCCGGAGCTGCCCGACCGGCGGCCGGTGCGAGAGACGTCGTCGGACGAAGCCGATGCTCCGCTCGTGCCCGCGGCGGCGGGCCGCGGGCGCCCCCGGCGGGGTGCGGGCTCGGACCGCGGCTCGCCCCGGGGCTCCGCGGCTGAGGGTGGAGGCCGCATCGCGCCAGGCCGGAACACGCCATCCTGGGCGCCCGCCGATCCCGCGACGCCGAGGAGGGCCGTCGCCGCGAGGAGCGTTCGGCCGAGGATTTGTCGCATGGGTTCTTCGTCCGGCCGCACGCGCGGCCGCCTTTCACGAATCTTCTAGCACCGGAACGCCCCGGTCACGAAGGCTGTTCGGACGGGCGACCATGACGACCCTCCGCCCCCTCCTCGGCGACCAGCTGACGCGCCGCATCTCCTCCCTCGTCGACATCGATCCCGACCGGGACGTCGTCCTGATGATGGAGGTCATGGAGGAGGCGACCTATGTCCGCCACCACAAGCAGAAGATCGCCTTCCTGTTCTCGGCGATGCGCCACTTCGCCGCCGATCTCCGGCGGGAGGGCATCCGGGTCGTCTACGTGGCGCTCGACGATCCGGACAATACCGGCTCCTTCACGGGCGAGCTGGCCCGCGCCTGCGCGGCGGTGCGGCCGGACCGCGTCGTGGCCGCCGAGCCCGGCGAGTGGCGGGTCGAGGAGGCGATGCGGCGCTGGAGCGCCGAGCTCGGCCTCCCGGTCGAGATCCGGCCGGACAACCGCTTCCTCTGCTCGCGCGCGGAATTCGCCGGCTGGCAGGACGGGAAGGCGAGCCTCGTCATGGAGGCTTTCTACCGCGAGATGCGCAAGCGCACGGGCCTCCTGATGGAGGACGGCGCCCCGGAAGGCGGGCGGTGGAACTTCGATCGGGAGAACCGCAAGCGGCTCCCTTCCGCGGCCACGCCGCCGCCACCTCCGGATTTCCCGCCCGACGACACCACCCGGGAGGTCCTTGCGCTCGTCGAACGGCGTTTCGGCGGTCATTTCGGGACGCTGGACGGATTCCGCTGGGCCGTCACGCGGACGGATGCGCTCCGGGCCCTCGCCGATTTCGTCGAGAACCGCCTGTCCGCCTACGGCGATTACCAGGACGCCATGCGGCAGGGCGGCGACTTCCTCTACCATTCCGTCCTCTCGCCCTACCTGAACAGCGGCCTTCTCACGCCGGAGGAGGTGACCCGGGCGGCGGAGCGCGCCTACCGGGAAGGCTGGGCGCCGATCAACGCCGTCGAGGGCTTCATCCGCCAGATCATCGGGTGGCGGGAATACGTGCGGGGCGTCTACTGGGCGCGCATGCCGGGCTACGCGGAGACGAACGCGCTCGGCGCCACGCGCCCGCTCCCCTGGTTCTACTGGTCCGGGGAGACCGCGATGAACTGCCTCGCGCAATGCGTCCGGGGCACGGCCGCGCATGCCTGGGCGCACCACATCCAGCGCCTCATGGTGCTCGGCAACTTCGCCCTGATCGCCGGCATCCGGCCGGCCGAGCTCGAAGAATGGTTCCTCGTCGTCTACGCGGACGCCTACGAATGGGTGGAGCTGCCGAACGTCCACGGCATGATCCTCTACGCGGACGGGGGCCTCTTGGGCTCGAAGCCCTACGCGGCGTCCGGCGCCTATATCGACCGCATGTCGGATTACTGCCGCCATTGCCGCTACGACGTGCGGCAGCGGACCGGTCCGGACGCCTGTCCGTTCAACTTCCTCTACTGGGACTTCGTCATGCGGCACGCCGACCGGCTCGCCGGGAATCCCCGCATGAAGATGCCGCTCGACACGCTGGCCAAGATGAGCGACGCCCGCCGGGCCGAGCTTCGGGCCAGCGCGGAACGCTTCCTCCTGTCCGACGCCATGTCGCCGGACCCTCCGGCGGAGGCCCGGCCGGGGGCGGGTCAGCTTCGGCTGTTATGATCCATGGCGCCGCGCGGGCGGGGTTCGTCTTGTTTTCGCCCGGCCCGGACCCTAGTTTGCGGGCCACGAAGATTGCGTCGAACGGGCGCGAAGGAGACCGCCATGGGTGGCGCGAGCATCTGGCACTGGGTCGTGGTCGGCGGGATCGTGATGCTGCTCTTCGGGCGCGGCAAGATCTCGGAGATGATGGGCGACGTGGCCAAGGGCATCAAGGCGTTCAAGAAGGGCATGACGGACGAGGAGGTCGAGGCCAAGTCCCCCCTCACGACCTCGACGCCGGCCGATCCCGTCCGCACCATCGAGCAGCGGAGCGTGCAGCCGGCGGCCGCGTCCTCCACCCTCGCCGACAAGGTCGGATAGGACCCGAGGCGCGGTCAAGGGGGCGCCGGGCTCGCCCGGACGCGGGGCGTTCGTCATGTTCGACATGAGTTGGGGCGAGGTGATGGTGATCGGCGGCGTCGCGCTGATCGTCATCGGCCCGAAGGATTTGCCGAAGGCTCTGCGGACGGTCGGGCAGATGACGACGAAGGTCCGCCGGCTCGCCTCCGAGTTCCAGAGCCAGTTCAACGAGGCCATGCGGGAGGCCGAACTCGAGGATGTGCGCAAGGAGGTCGAAGGGCTGAACCGCCAGGTCTCCTCGGCCGCGTCCTCGGCCTTCAATCCCATCCAGACGATCCGGGACGAGCTGAAGGGCGCGATCGACCATCCGGCCGTTCAACCCGTCGTCTACGATCCCGCATCCGTCTCCGCCGGACCGGCTCCCGCCATGCCGGTCGCCGAGGAGGCGGGTCCGATACCGCAGATCGAACCCGCCCCATCCGCGCCGCATCCGGCGGCGGGCGGCCCCGCGCCGCCTCCCCGGCAGGTGCTGGACGTGGCCGGTCCCGGCCTCGAACAGGCCGCGGCCGACATCCCCGGAGCCGACACCCCCAAGGGCGTCACGGCGTGAGGACGGATGCCGACGAAGCCGAGATCGAAGCCTCCCGCGCTCCGCTCCTCGAGCACCTGATCGAGCTTCGCGGGCGGCTGATCAAGGCGCTCATCGCGTTCGTCGTGATGTTCTTCGCCTGCTTCTTGGGGGCAAAGTACATCTACAACATTCTCGTGCAGCCCTACGTGTGGGCGGTCGGTTCGCCCGAGAAGGCGCACATGGTCTACACGCACGCGCTCGAGTTCCTGTTCACGCAGATTCAGGTCGCGGTGTTCGGCGCGGGCTTCCTCGCCTTTCCGGTGATCGCCACGCAGATCTACAAGTTCGTGGCGCCCGGCCTGTACCGCAACGAGCGGCAGGCCTTCCTGCCCTACCTGGTCGCCACGCCCGTCCTCTTCGTGCTGGGAGCGCTCCTCGTTTACTTCGTGGCGATGCCGCTGCTCATGCAGTTCTCGGTCAACATGCAGCAATTCGGGGCCGGAGATCACCCCGAGATCCAGTTCCTGCCCAAGGTGAACGAGTACCTGTCGCTGATCATGACGCTGATCTTCGCCTTCGGCATATGCTTCCAGCTTCCCGTCGTCCTGACGCTGCTGGCCCGCGCCGGGATCATCGATTCCACCTTCCTGAAATCGAAGCGGCGCTACGCCATCGTCGTCGTCTTCGTCGTCGCGGCGGTCCTCACGCCCCCGGACGTCATCAGCCAGATCGCGCTCGCGGCCCCGACGCTGATCCTCTACGAGATCTCCATCCTGGCCGTGGTGATGGCCGAGAGGAAGCGGGATCGGGCGGACGCCGGCATCGCGTGATGCGGCTCCGGGCGTCGCCCGGAGCCTTGGGGCGGCGCTCAGCCGTCGAGCGTGACGAGCCGGACCCGGGCCGAGCCCGTGATTCCGATCGCCGCCGCGGACGCTCGCGACAGGTCGATGACGGCGCCGCGGCCGAAAGGTCCGCGATCGTTGATGCGGACGATCACGGAGCGGCCTGTCGCCTCGTTCACCACCTCCACGCGCGTTCCGAACGGCAGCGTCCTGTGCGCCGCCGTCATCGCGCCGGCGTTGAAACGCTCGCCGCTCGCGGTCCTGCGGCCGTGGAAACCCGGCCCGTACCACGTGGCGACACCGCTCTGCGCACCGCGCGCGACAGGCCTCGCCCGGTTATCCCTTCCCTGACGACGCGTGCCGCCATCCGCGGGGCCGGCCAGCGGAAGGGGAGGGTCGAGATCCTGGAACCCGGCCTCGGCACCGGATGTCAGCACAAACGAAGATGACACAGATATCGCCGAAACGGCAACCAACAATCTTGCTGTTCTCAACACCACATCCTTGACGATCACGAACAGCAAAGAGCATGAGCCCTCATAAGGCGAGAAGATGGCGCGATCTTCCGCATCGATATCGCGGCATCTTCGCTCGCAAACCGAGCGAGGCGGCTGGATGATTTGAGGCGCCGAGCGTCGAATAGGGTGAGAATGTGTCCTCTCGTGCCTGCGACGACTTCGCACAGCTTCGTCCGAACTGGACCTGCGCCGTGAAGCCTGTCAGGCGCGCCCCGCCTGGCGCCGCCGTCCGAAGAGGCTTCGGCGTGCACCGGCTCGACGGCGGTGGTATGAGGCGGACATGCCTCACCACGACGTCGCCCACCTCGCCTCCCTGATCGAGGCCGCAAAGTCGCAGGCCGAGAAGGTCGGGCCGCCCGCCGGGGCGGTGGCGTCCCGCCTCGCCGAGGCCCTGGTCGCGGCGCGCTCGCTCGAAGCCCAGGGCGGCCGGGCCGACGAGGGGCTGCGGCCCGAGGACCTCACCACCGACAACGACAAGTGAGCCTGCCCGGCAGGCGCGGCCCGACGCGGCCGTTACGGGCGCGTGACCGCGAACCGCAGAGACGTTGCAGGAGACCCGCATGCCGGCCCCCGACCTTCGACTGGGCGTCAATATCGACCACGTCGCGACCGTCAGGAACGCGCGCGGCGGCTTCTATCCGGACCCGTGCCGGGCCGCCCACGAGGCGATCATGGCGGGAGCCGACGGCATCACGGCACATCTTCGCGAAGACCGCCGCCACATCCGCGACGAGGATGTCGAGCGGCTGAAGCGGCAGATCCTGACGCCGCTGAATTTCGAGATCGCATCCACTCCCGAGATGGTGGCCATGGCCGTCCGGGTCCGGCCTCATGCCGCCTGCCTCGTGCCGGAGAAGCGCGAGGAGCGCACCACGGAGGGCGGGCTCGACCTCGGCACCCCGGGCCTCGCGGGCACAATCGTCGCGCTGGGCGAGTCCGGGATCAGGGTCTCGCTCTTCGTCGAGCCGGACCCGGCCGTCATGGAGGCCGCCCACGCTCTCGGCGCGCCCGTGGTCGAGCTCCATACCGGGGCCTATGCGGAGGCCGTGCTGGCGGGCGACGAGAGCCGGGTCGCGGCCGAGCTCGCCCGGATCCGGAGCGCCGCCGGCCATGGATCCTCGCTCGGCCTCGAGATCCATGCCGGCCACGGGCTGACGGAGGACAATGTCGGCCCGATCGCCGCGATCCGGGAGGTCGTCGAGCTGAACATCGGGCACGCGCTGATCTCGGCCGCGATCTTCGTCGGGCTGGCCGATGCCGTGCGGGCCATGCGGGACGCGATGGATCGCGGCCGGGCGGGCGCCTCGTGATCCTCGGGATCGGCTCGGACCTCTGCGACATCCGCCGGATCGAGCGCTCCATCGCGCGCTTCGGCGACCGGTTCACCACCCGCATCTTCACGCCGGGCGAGCAGGCGAAGAGCGACGGGCGCGCGACCCGTGCCGCCTCCTATGCCCGCCGCTTCGCCGCCAAGGAGGCCTGCTCCAAGGCGCTCGGCACCGGGCTGCGGGGCGGCGTGTTCTGGCGGGACATGGAGGTGGTGAACCTGCCGGGCGGCAGGCCCACCCTGCGTCTCACGGGCGGCGCCGCCGAACGCCTCGCCCGCATGCTGCCGGCCGGCCACGAGCCCCGCATCCACGTCACGCTGACGGACGACCCGCCGCTCGCGCAGGCCTTCGTGGTCATCGAAGCCGTGCCTTGCGGCTGATCCCGGCGGGTCCGGCTCACCCGATCCGCCGCATTGCGGGCCGTGACCCGTTGGTCTAGAGGCCGGGCGGCTCGGGAGACGTCGGGCCGGAGGTTCGGCATGGCTCGGGTCGAAGCGGGCGCGAAGTTGCGCCGCAAGGAAGAGGGCGGCCTGCTCGAGACGGTGAAGGTCGTCGTGCAGGCGCTGCTCATCGCGCTCGTCGTCCGGACCGTGCTGTTCCAGCCCTTCAACATCCCGTCGGGATCGCTCGTCCCGACCCTTCTCGTCGGCGACTACCTCTTCGTTTCCAAGTACTCCTACGGCTATTCGAAGCACTCCGTCCCGTTCTCGCCGCCGATCTTCTCCGGACGCATCCTCGATTCGGAGCCGAAGCGCGGCGACATCGCCGTCTTCAAGCTGCCGAAGGACAATTCGACCGACTACATCAAGCGCGTGATCGGCCTTCCCGGCGACCGCATCCAGATGATCGAAGGGGTCCTGAACATCAACGGCAAGGCCGTCGAGCGGCGTCGCGTCGAGGATTACCGCACGACGGACCCGTATGGCCGGCCGGTCAGCGTGCCTCAATACGACGAGACCCTGCCGAACGGCGTCGTGCACCGCGTCGTGGAACGGGACGGTGATCGCGGCTACTGGGACAACACCTACGTCTACACCGTCCCGCCGGGCCATTTCTTCATGATGGGCGACAACCGGGACAACTCGACGGATTCGCGCGACGAGTCGAGCGTCGGCTTCGTGCCCTATGAGAATTTCGTCGGCCGGGCCGAGATCATCTTCTTCTCCATCGACGAGAACGCCACGGCCTGGCACGTTTGGGAATGGCCCTGGACCGTGCGCTGGAGCCGCATTCTCAACCCGATCCGCTGATGGCCCGACGGGCTCCGGCCGACCGGGCCGCGCTGGAGGGAAAGCTCGGCCACCGCTTCGCCGATGCCGGCCTTCTCGAGCGAGCCCTGACCCACGTGAGCGCCGCGGCCGGCGAGGCCGAGCGCTCGAACCAGCGGCTGGAATTCCTGGGCGACCGCGTGCTCGGGCTCGCCGTGTCCGAGATGCTGTTCGAGGCCTTCCCGGCGGCGACGGAGGGCGAGCTGTCCCACCGGCTGTCGCGGCTCGTCCGCCGCGAGACCTGCGCGGAGATCGCGACGGCCTGGGATGTCGGGCCGTTCCTGGTCCTCGGTCCCGGGGAAGGTCGGTCGGGCGGCCGGCGCAACCGCACCATCCTGGCGGACGTGGCCGAGGCGATCCTCGGCGCGGTGTTCCTGGACGGGGGCTACCGGCCCGCGCGCGAGCTGGTGGAGCGGGCGCTGGCCGACCGGGTGCGCGCGCCGGAACGGCCGGAACGCGACCCGAAGACCGCCCTCCAGGAATGGGCGCAGGGGCATGGCCGTCCCACCCCGACCTACGCGGTGGTGGAGCGAACCGGTCCCGATCACGCGCCTCTATTCAGCGTGGCGGCTCGGATCGACGGGATCGGCGAGGCGGTGGGCGCCGGCGGCTCGAAGCGGGCGGCGGAGCAGAGCGCCGCCGAGGCGCTCCTCACGCGGGAGGGCGTTTGGCAGGCGGGGGCGCATGGGAGCTGATCTCGAGGCTCCGGCCGGGCCGACCCGGTGCGGCTTCGCCGCCCTGATCGGCGCGCCGAATGCGGGCAAGTCGACGCTCCTGAACAGCCTCGTCGGCTCCAAGGTGTCCATCGTCTCGCACAAGGTGCAGACGACCCGGCAGCTCGTCCGCGGCATCGCGCTCGAGGGCGAGGCCCAGATCGTCTTCGTCGACACGCCGGGCATCTTCGAGCCCCGCCGCCGGCTGGACCGCGCCATGGTGACCTCCGCCTGGGGAGGGGCCGGCGACGCGGACGCCGTGTGCCTCGTGGTCGATGCGAGGCGCGGGATCGACGAGGAGGTGCGGTCGATCCTGGGCCGGCTGGAGGCGGTGCGCCGCCGCAAGCTCCTCGTCCTGAACAAGATCGACCTGATCCAGCGCCCGCGCCTCCTCGGCCTCGCCGCCGAGGCGAACGCGGCCGCCCCCTTCGACGAGACGCTCATGATCTCCGCGCTGACCGGGGATGGCCTGGACGAGATGCGCCGGCGCCTCGCGGCCGCGATGCCCGAGAGCCCCTGGCTCTACCCGGCCGACCAGATCTCGGACGCGCCGCTCCGGATGCTGGCGGCCGAGATCACGCGCGAGAAGATCTTCGAGCGGCTCCACCAGGAGCTGCCCTACCATTCGAC
>CALMTJ010000152.1:4348-4684 GCA_937872715.1 uncultured Methylobacteriaceae bacterium | reverse complement strand
GTGTCGGCCGCCGCCGCCGTGGCCGTCGCCGCGGGCCCGGCGGCAGCCGCCCCGGCCGTGGAGGAGCAGACGGAGTTCCCCGTGATGCTCGCCGCGGTCGGCGACAAGAAGATCGAGGTGATCAAGGAGGTCCGGGCCATCACCGGTCTCGGCCTGAAGGAGGCCAAGGACCTGGTCGAGGCGGCCCCGAAGGCCGTGAAGGAATCCGTGACCAAGGACGAGGGCGAGAAGCTGAAGGCGCAGCTGGAGAAGGCCGGCGCCAAGGTGGAGCTCAAAAGCGCTCATGAGAGGATTTTGGATACACCCCCGACGCCCGGAGCGCGAACCCGGGTTAGG
>CALMTJ010000152.1:0-4338 GCA_937872715.1 uncultured Methylobacteriaceae bacterium | reverse complement strand
CCGCGATGAGGAGCGAAAGTCCATGTTGGGCAACACGCTGGCAGGCCGTAAGCGCCTCCGTAAGTTCTTCGGCCGCATCGGCGACGCCGCCGCCATGCCGAACCTGATCGAGGTGCAGAAGGCCTCCTACGATCAGTTCCTGATGGTGGACGAGCCGGAGGGCGGCCGTCCGGACGAGGGGCTCCAGACCGTCTTCCGGTCCGTCTTCCCGATCTCCGACTTCGCCAACACGGCGCTGCTCGAATTCGTGAAATACACGTTCGAGCCCCCGAAATACGATGTCGACGAGTGCCGCCAGCGCGGCATGACCTTCTCCGCGCCGCTCAAGGTGACGCTGCGGCTGATCGTGTTCGACGTCGACCCGGATACGGGCGCGAAATCCGTCAAGGACATCAAGGAGCAGGACGTCTACATGGGCGAGATGCCGCTCATGACGGAGAACGGCACCTTCATCGTCAACGGCACCGAGCGCGTGATCGTCTCCCAGATGCACCGCTCGCCGGGCGTCTTCTTCGACCACGACAAGGGCAAGACGCATTCCTCGGGCAAGCTCCTCTTCGCCGCCCGCATCATCCCCTATCGGGGCTCGTGGCTGGACGTCGAGTTCGACGCCAAGGACATCGTCCATGCCCGGATCGACCGGAAGCGGAAGATCCCGGTCACCTCGCTCCTCTTCGCCCTCGGGCTCGATTCGGAGGAGATCCTCGACACGTTCTACGGCCGGGTCGTCTACACCCGCGACAAGACCGGCTGGCGGGTGCCGTTCGATGCGGAGAAGCTGCGCGGCTACAAGGCCGTCACCGACCTGATCGACGCCGATACGGGCGAGGTGGTGCTGGAGACGGGCAAGAAGGTGACGGTCCGGCAGGCGCGGCAGCTGGCCGAGAAGGGCCTGAAGGCGCTTCGTGTCGACGAGAGCGAGATCCAGGGCCGCTACGTGGCCGAGGACCTCGTGAACATGGAGACGGGCGAGATCTATGCCGAGGCCGGCGAGGAGATCACGGACAAGCTCCTGGCGAGCCTGACTGAAATGGGGATCGACGAGCTGCAGGTTCTCGACATCGATTACGTGTCCGTGGGGCCCTACATCCGTAACACGCTGGTGGTGGATAAGAATTCCGGCCGCGAAGGTGCGCTGTTCGACATCTACCGGGTGATGCGCCCGGGCGAGCCGCCGACCATCGACACTGCAGAGAACATGTTCAACTCGCTGTTCTTCGATTCCGAGCGCTACGACCTCTCGGCCGTGGGACGCGTGAAGATGAACATGCGGCTCGACCTCGACGCCGCCGACACCGTCCGGACCCTTCGCAAGGAGGACATGCTGGCCGTGGTGAAGGCGCTGGTCGACCTGCGCGACGGCAAGGGCGAGATCGACGACATCGACCATCTCGGCAACCGCCGGGTGCGCTCGGTCGGCGAGCTCATGGAGAACCAGTACCGCCTCGGCCTGCTGCGCATGGAGCGCGCCATCAAGGAGCGGATGTCGTCCGTCGACATCGACACCGTGATGCCGCAGGACCTGATCAACGCGAAGCCCGCGGCCGCGGCCGTGCGCGAGTTCTTCGGCTCGTCGCAGCTGTCGCAGTTCATGGACCAGACCAACCCGCTGTCGGAGATCACCCACAAGCGCCGCCTGTCGGCACTTGGCCCGGGCGGTCTGACCCGCGAGCGCGCCGGCTTCGAGGTGCGCGACGTGCACCCGACCCATTACGGCCGCATCTGCCCGATCGAGACGCCGGAGGGCCCGAATATCGGGCTCATCAACTCGCTCGCGACCTTCGCGCGCGTGAACAAGTACGGCTTCATCGAGACCCCGTTCCGCAAGGTGCGGGACGGCAACGTCACGAACGAGGTCGCCTATCTCTCGGCGATGGAGGAGGCGAAGTACAACGTCGCCCAGGCCGACGCCGCGCAGGACAAGGGCGGCAAGCTGACGGAGGACCTCGTGGTCTGCCGGCGCGCCGGCGACGTGATCGTGGTCCCGCCGGACCGCGTCGACCTGATGGACGTGTCGCCGAAGCAGCTCGTCTCCGTCGCGGCCGCGCTCATCCCGTTCCTGGAGAACGACGACGCGAACCGCGCCCTGATGGGCTCGAACATGCAGCGCCAGGCCGTGCCGCTCGTCCAGGCCGACGCGCCCTTCGTCGGCACCGGTATGGAGGCGGTCGTGGCGCGCGATTCCGGCGCGGCCATCGGCGCCCGCCGGGCCGGCATCGTCGACCAGGTCGACGCGACCCGCATCGTGGTACGGGCGACGGACGAGATGGACCCGACGCGTCCCGGCGTCGACATCTACCGCCTGCAGAAGTTCCAGCGCTCGAACCAGAACACCTGCATCACGCAGAAGCCGCTCGTTCGGGTCGGGGACGCGGTGGCGAAGGGCGACATCATCGCCGACGGCCCGTCGACGGAGTTCGGCGAGCTGGCGCTCGGCCGGAACGTGCTCGTCGCGTTCATGCCCTGGAACGGCTACAACTTCGAGGACTCGATCCTGCTCTCCGAGCGGATCGTGAAGGACGACGTGTTCACCTCCATCCACATCGAAGAGTTCGAGGTGATGGCGCGCGACACGAAGCTCGGACCGGAGGAGATCACCCGCGACATCCCGAACGTCTCGGAAGAGGCGCTCCGGAACATGGACGAGGCCGGCATCGTCTATATCGGCGCCGAGGTGCAGGCCGGGGACATCCTGGTCGGCAAGATCACGCCGAAGGGCGAGAGCCCGATGACGCCCGAGGAGAAGCTCCTGCGGGCCATCTTCGGCGAGAAGGCCTCCGACGTCCGCGACACCTCCCTCCGGGTGCCGCCCGGCGTGACGGGCACGATCGTCGAGGTGCGGGTGTTCAACCGGCACGGCGTCGACAAGGACGAGCGCGCCCAGGCGATCGAGCGCGAGGAGATCGAGCGCCTCGCCAAGGACCGCGACGACGAGCAGGCGATCCTCGACCGCAACACCTACTCGCGCCTTTCCGACCTCCTCGACGGACAGCAGGGCGTCGCCGGGCCGAAGGGCTTCAAGCGCGACACCAGGCTGTCGCGCGAGATCCTCGACGAGTATCCCCGCTCGCAATGGTGGGCCTTCGCCGTTCTCGACGACAAGATCATGATCGAGCTCGAGGCGATCCAGAAGCAGTACGACGAATCGAAGAAGCGCCTGGAGCAGCGCTTCCTGGACAAGGTCGAGAAGCTGCAGCGCGGCGACGAGCTCCCGCCCGGCGTGATGAAGATGGTCAAGGTCTTCGTCGCGGTGAAGCGCAAGATCCAGCCGGGCGACAAGATGGCCGGCCGTCACGGCAACAAGGGCGTCGTGTCCAAGATCGTGCCGATCGAGGATATGCCGTTCCTGGAGGACGGGACGCACGCGGACATCGTGCTGAACCCCCTCGGCGTGCCGTCGCGCATGAACGTGGGGCAGATCCTCGAGACGCATCTCGGCTGGGCCGCGGCCGGGCTCGGCCGGCAGGTCGCGAAGGCGATCGAGGCCTATCAGAAGTCCCATGACGGCCAGGTCTTCCGGGCCAGCATGAGGGACATCTACGAGGACGGCGCGGATCTCGACTCGATGTCCGACCAGGAGCTGGCCGAGATGAGCCTCAACCTGAAGAAGGGGGTGCCGATCGCGACGCCTGTCTTCGACGGGGCGAAGGAATCCGACATCGAGCACCTGCTGGAGAAGGCCGGGCTCGACCGGTCCGGGCAGGTGACGCTCTATGACGGGCGTTCCGGCGAGGCCTTCGACCGCAAGGTGACGGTGGGCTACATCTACATGCTGAAGCTGCACCACCTCGTGGACGACAAGATCCACGCTCGCTCGATCGGGCCGTACTCCCTCGTCACCCAGCAGCCTCTGGGCGGCAAGGCGCAGTTCGGCGGGCAGAGGTTCGGCGAGATGGAGGTGTGGGCGCTCGAAGCCTACGGCGCCGCCTACACGCTGCAGGAGATGCTGACGGTGAAGTCGGACGACGTCGCCGGCCGCACCAAGGTCTACGAGGCGATCGTGCGCGGAGACGACGCGTTCGAATCGGGCATCCCCGAAAGCTTCAACGTCCTCGTGAAGGAGATGCGCTCCCTCGGCCTCAACGTGGAGCTCACCTCCGCCAAGAAGGGCGGGATGAGCGAGCTGCCGCCCGCCGAGGCGGCCGAATAGGCGCCGAGCACGCGTATCGAGGTACCTCACGCGTCATCCCTGGGCTCGTCCCGGGGACCCCGATCCAAGGCGGCGAGCCTTTCCGGTCGGGGTGGCCGGGACGAGCCCGGCCATGCCGACCGACACTGATTTGAGGAGAAGATCATGAACCAAGAAGTCATGAATCTGGTGAATCAGGCGGCTCCGGC
>CALMTJ010000151.1 GCA_937872715.1 uncultured Methylobacteriaceae bacterium | reverse complement strand
TCGGGGCGTCGACCCTCACCCGGTTCCGCACGATGTGCGGACTCGGCCTCTCCCATCCTGGGAGAGGAGAAGGTCGTCGGGCGCGACAGAGGGCGGACGCCATGGTCCTGCACCGGCCCTTCGAGGCGAGGCTGCGCCTTGCGCCTCGGGGTGAGAGAGCAGGCGGCACCCGCCTGGGCTGTGCCTCACGCCGCGGCGCGCGCCTCCCCCGCGCCGTGCTTCGGCACGAACAACAGGCGGTCGGAGCCGGCGGTGATCTTGACCAGATCGCCGTCGCGGACGTCGCCGGCGAGGATCTTTTCGGCCAGGACGTCCTGGACCTGCTTCTGGATGACGCGCTTCAGCGGGCGGGCGCCGTAGGCGGGGTCGTAGCCGCGTTCGGCGAGCCAGGCGCGGGCGCTGTCGTCCAGGTCCAGGGCGATCTTGCGGTCCTCCAGGAGCTTTCTCAGGCGGACGAGCTGGATGTCGACGATGGCGCTCATCTGCTCGCGCTTCAGTCGGTGGAAGAGAATCACCTCGTCGACGCGGTTCAAAAATTCCGGGCGGAAGTTGGCACGGACCACCTGCATGACGTGCTCGCGGACCTGGTCGACGTCCTCGGTCTCCTTGAGGTTGACGAGGAACTCGGCGCCCAGGTTGCTGGTCATGATGATCAGCGTGTTGCGGAAGTCGACGGTGCGGCCCTGGCCGTCGGTGAGGCGGCCGTCGTCGAGCACCTGGAGGAGCACGTTGAACACGTCCGGATGGGCCTTCTCGATCTCGTCGAACAGGATGACCTGGTAGGGACGGCGGCGCACGGCCTCGGTCAGCGCCCCGCCCTCCTCGTAGCCGACATAGCCGGGCGGCGCGCCGATCAGCCGGGCGACGGAATGCTTCTCCATGTATTCGGACATGTCGAGGCGGACCATGGCGGTCTCGTCGTCGAAGAGGAAATCGGCGAGCGCCTTGGTGAGCTCGGTCTTGCCGACGCCGGTGGGGCCGAGGAACATGAAGGAGCCGATCGGCCGGTTCGGGTCCTGCAGGCC
>CALMTJ010000150.1 GCA_937872715.1 uncultured Methylobacteriaceae bacterium | reverse complement strand
ATATTGGCGGACGCGTCGTCAACCAGGTCGAGCCGGCCGACCGCGACATCGCGATGGTGTTCCAGAACTACGCGCTCTACCCGCATATGAGCGTCTACGACAACATGGCCTACGGGCTGCGCAACCGCGGCACCCCGAAAGCCGAGATCGATGCGCGGGTGCGGGAGGCCGCCCGCATCCTGGACGTCGAGCCCTACCTGGACCGGCGGCCGCGCCAGCTCTCGGGCGGGCAGCGGCAGCGGGTCGCGATGGGGCGGGCGATCGTGCGGAAGCCGCAGGTGTTCCTCTTCGACGAGCCGCTCTCCAACCTCGACGCCAAGCTCAGGGTGCAGGTGCGGGTGGAGATCAAGCGCCTGCAGCGGGCGCTCGGCGTGACCGCGATCTACGTCACGCACGACCAGGTCGAGGCGATGACGCTCTCCGACCAGCTCGTCGTCATGAATGCGGGCCGGGTCGAGCAGATCGGCACCCCGACAGACCTCTACCGGCGCCCTGCGACGCGCTTCGTGGCGACCTTCCTCGGCTCGCCTGCGATGAACATCCTGGCCGGCACGCTGGCCGACGGCGCCGTGACCGTGGCCGGGATGGCCATCCCGGTCCGCGGCGGTCCGGCCGGAAGGCGTCCGGGCACCGCCGTGGAGCTCGGGCTCCGCCCGGAAGACCTTCGGCTGGCACCGGCCGGACAGGGTTTGCCCTTCGCGGTGAATTTCGTCGAGGAGCTCGGCGCGACCCAGCTCGTCCACGGGCGGGTCGGCACGGAGACCGCGACCATCCAGGTCGCGGCCGGCGAGGCCCCGCAGGCCGGCACGGCCGGGCTCACGATCGACCCGGCCGCCACGCACCTGTTCGATCCCGCTACGGGCGTGCGGATCTGATCCCGCAAGCCGGGCCGCGGCGTGAAAGAGGCCTGCACCCTCCGCCCACCTCGGCACCTGCGCTCACCCCGGCGAAAGCCGGGGCGCGAGCGGCCTGGGTCCCGGCCGGTACCGTGATGAGCTCGAAGCGGAGATGATCAGCTCCGGCCGGCAATCTCCTGCCTGGCCCGACGGGTGATCGGCGCGGCGGGGCGCTCGCGGCGGGAGCGCGAACGGCGCACCAGCATGTTCAGCGCCTCCACCACGACCGAGAAGGCCATGGCGGCGTAGATGTAGCCCTTCGGCACGTGGAACCCGAACCCGTCGGCGATCAGCACCATGCCGATCATGAGGAGGAAGGACAGGGCCAGCATCACGATCGTGGGGTTCGCCTTGATGAAGCCCGCGAGCGGCCCGGCCGCCGCCACCATGAGGGCGATCGCGACGACCACCGCCACCACCATGATCGGCAGGTGCTCCGTCATGCCGACGGCCGTGATGATGGAATCGAGCGAGAAGACGAGATCGACCGCGATGATCTGCGCGATCGTCCCGGCGAAGCCCGCCCCGGCGCCGCCGACAGCCGAGCCCGGCTCGTCGTGCGGGTCGACGCTCTCGTGGATCTCCCGGGTCGCCTTGTAGACGAGGAAGAGGCCGCCGCCGATCAGGATCAGGTCGCGCCAAGAGAAGCCGTTTCCCCACAGCGTGAACACGGGCGCTGTGAGCCCGATGATGATCGTGATGGTGAAGAGCAGCCCGAGCCGCATGATCAGCGCGAGGCCGAGCCCGATCCGGCGGGCGGATGCCCGCCGCTCCTCCGGCAGCTTGTTGGTGATGATCGACAGGAAGATCAGGTTGTCGATGCCGAGAACCACCTCCATGACGATGAGCGTCGCGAGGGCGGCCCATGCCTGCGGCATGCCGGCGAGCGCGAGGAGATTGTCCATGGTCAGATCGTGAAGCTGCGGGGTGATGGCGGCGCGAAGACCCGCACGGCCTGGGGAATGACGCGGAACCGCGCGGGCGTCGCGGTGGTGAGCTCGCCGTCCGTGTTGACGGACCGGCTGCGGCGCGTGCGGATCGTCACGGCGTCCGTCTCGAAGGCCCGCACGTCGTGCCAGCTCTTGTGCGTGCCCCGCCGCAACGCCGGCGCCAGCGCGACGAGCCGCCACCAATGGGCGACTTCGAGGCTGTACACGTGGAGCCTCCCGTCATCCGGCTCGGCGGTCTCGTCCACCGTCATCCCGCCTCCGTAATGGCGACCGTTTCCGACGGAGATCTGGACGGTCCTCACCCGCCTCGTCACGCCGTCATGCTCGATGAAGGCCGTGAAGGGACGCGTCCGGAGGAGGAGGCGGGCGCCCGCGATGGCGTAGCCCAGGACGCCCCAGCGCTTCTTCGCCTCCGCGGTGAGCTCCTGCGCGAGCTCCGCCGAGAACCCGATGGAGGCGACGTTGTAGAACAGCCGACCGTTGACCTCGCCGACATCGATCAGCCGCTCGTCGCCCGCCACGATCAGGCGGGCGGCCGCGATCGGGTCGGGCGGGATGCCGAGCGTGCGGGCGAGGTCGTTCGCGGTGCCGAGCGGCAGGATGCCCATCGGCATCCGGGTCTCGACGAAGGCCGGGGCGGTGCAGTTCAGCGTGCCGTCGCCTCCGCCCACGATGGCGAGGTCGAAATCGGACGCGCCCTGCCGGATCGTGTCGATCATGGCGGCCGCGCCGTCGCAGCCGCGCTCGGCCGTCTCGATGCCGCCATCGGCCAGGACCTGAAGGGCGGCCTCGATCGGCAAGCCGCCGCTTCGCGCCTTGCGGTTGAGAAGCAGGAGCGCCCGGCGCCTCGCCGCCGGCTTCTCCGCCGCGGTGGTCACGTCAGCCAGGGTCAAGATCGGCCTGCGAATCAGCCGGCACCGTGCTCGGGCGACGGTATACGGCGGAGCTCAGGTACGGGGACCGGGCCCGCGGCGCAAGCCGCGGCAGCCCGTTCGACCTCTGGCCCCTGCCGGGAGACAGGAGCGGGCGGCCATCTCACGCGCGGCGGAGGTCGACGGCGAGGTCGGGCTTCACGTTGAGGGTCTGCAGCACCACGCAATAGCGCTCGGTCAGCTTGAGCAGCGTGTCGACCTGGTCCTGGGTAGCGTCCGTATCCACCTCGAAGGCGAGGCGGATCGACCGGAAGCCGACGGGCGCCGCCTTGTCCACGCCGAGCGTGCCGCGAAAGTCGAGGTCGCCCTCCGCCCGGACGGTGCCGCTGCGCAGCGGCACCGCGAGCGCGGTTGCGACCGCCTTCAGCGTGACGCCGGCGCAGGCGACCAAGGCTTCCAGCAGCATGTCGCCCGAGCAGAGCTCGAGGCCGGACCCGCCCGTCGCCGGGTGGAGGCCCGCGACCGCGAGCGCCCGGCCCGTCTCCACCTTGCAGGCGATGGAGCCCTCGGCCAGCGTGCCCTCCGCCTTCAGGGTCACGACCGCGCTATCAGGGTCTCCCCGGTAGCGGTCCTTGAAGGGGGCCTGCATCGCCCGGAGCGAATCGGCATCCATGTCGGGTCCTACCACCAGGCGGCGCCGGCCGCCGCGTCCGGGCGTTTCTGCACCGGTTTCAGGGAGCGGTCGAGCGCCGCGAGCACGCGCCGGGTCGCCGCCTCAACGGCCGGGGAGGCCCGCTCGCGCGGGCGGGCGAGGCCGAGATCGAGCTCGGCCTCGATCCGGCCGGGCCGGGGCCGCATCACCGCGACCCGGTCGGCGAGCGCGACGGCCTCGCCCACGTCGTGGGTCACGATCAGCACGGTCGGCCGCGTGTCCTCCCAGAGCCGCAGGAGGTGCTCGTGGAGGCTCGCCCGGGTGAAGGCGTCCAGCGCCGAGAATGGCTCGTCGAGGAGCAGCACCTTCGGATGGAGCACGAAGGAGCGGGCGATGGCGACCCGCTGCTGCTGGCCGCCCGACAGCTCCTTCGGCCAGCGGTTCGCGTGCTCCGCGAGGCCGACCCGCTCGAGCGCGTGCGCGACCCGGTCGCGCCGCTCGGCAGGCGGCATGTGCATCAGGCCGAAGCCCGCATTGTCCGCGACTGTGTGCCAGGGGAGGAGCCGCGGCTCCTGGAACACGGTGCCGACCGCCGGGTGCGGCCCGTCCACCGGCTCGCCATCGACCGTGATGCGGCCGCGCGTCGGGATGTCGAGGCCGGACAGGAGGCGCAGTAGCGTGGTCTTCCCGCAGCCGGAGCCGCCGATCAACGCCACGATCTCGCCCGGCCGCACCCCGAGGGAGACGTCCGACAGCGCGGTGGTGCCGTCCTGGTAGGTCTTGGTGAGATGCTCGATCGTCAGCATCAGAGGCGGTCCCGCGAGGTGTCCTGCCAAAGGAGGAGCGGCCGGGTCAGGGCGACGAGGAGCCCGTCCGAGAGCTTGCCCAGGATCGCGAAGGCCACGATGGCGGCGAGGATGCGGTCCGGCCGGCCCATCTGCTGGCCGTCCACCAGGAGGTAGCCGAGCCCCTCGGAGGCGCCCATCAGCTCCGCCGCGACGACGAACATGAAGCCGAGCCCGAGCCCGGACCGGAGGGAGGTCACCGTCTCGGGCAGCACCGCCGGGAGGAGGATGCGGCGCACGAGCTGCGGGCCGGAGAGCCGGAACACCCGGCCCACCTCCACGAGCCTGCGGTCGACGGACAGGATGGCCCCGGCGACGCCGAGATAGACGGGGAAGAACACGCCGACCGCGATCAGCGCCACCTTGGAGGCCTCGAAGATGCCGAGCCACAGGATGAAGATCGGCACCCAGGCGATGGACGGGATGGAGCGGAGCGCCTGGAGCGTGGGATCGAGCAGGTTGCGGGCGAGCGCGCTCGTCCCGGACAGGGCGCCGAGCCCGATCCCGGCGGCGGCCCCGAACCCGAATCCAGCCCCGACGCGGCCGAGCGTCGCGAGGGAATGGTCGGCGAGCTCGCCCGTACGGGCGAGATCAGACAGGGCGCCGAGCACCCGGCTGGGCGGGGGCACGAGCCGGCCCTGGACGAGCCCCGCCCGAACCGCGGCTTCCCAGCCGAGCGCCACGAGGACGGGCAGCGCGAAGCCGAGCGCCCGACGCGAGGAGAAGCGCGGCGCGACCGGGCGTGCCGCGTCGAGGGAGGGCGCCGCGTCCGCCGGCGGATCGGCCGCGTTC
>CALMTJ010000149.1:29102-41493 GCA_937872715.1 uncultured Methylobacteriaceae bacterium | reverse complement strand
TGTCGTGGGTCACCGAGACGACGTTCTGGTAATGCTCGTACATCTCCTCGAAGGAGCCCTGCGACCAGATCTGCGGGAAGCGGGCGAAGAAGTCGGCGCCGGGCCGGCTCATCATCGCCCGGAAGCCCGCCGTGTCGTCCACCTCCTTCAGCGCATCGCGCGACTTGATGAACTCGATCACGCTGAAGCTGTCGTCCCGCGCCCCGCCCAGCCCGGAGCTCTGGAGGAGCGCGCCGAGCCCGGTCGCGGCCTGGCGCTGCGCCGACCGCACGACGAAATGGGCTTCCGAGATGTACTGGTCGCTCGCGACGAAGAACATGTACATCGCCGTCGCGAAGGTCGGCAGGACGACCATCAGGTAGAACAGCCCACGCCGGCCGAGGCTGAACAGGCGCCGGCGCGGACGCCTCCGGCGGCCGAGCACGCCCTGAAGTCGCGTCCCGACGGCCGTCTGGGCGCGCCGGAACACGGTGAGCGATCGCTCCTCCGACTCGGATTCGACGACGGACGGCACGGCCTGGAAAGCCGCGGGTGATTTGAGGTTCACATCCATGTGGGCGACGTGTCGTCCTCACGGCCTGACGACAGCCGCACGCATGATAAGGGGAAGTTCCCCGCTTCGGTGAGAAATCCGGCCCTTTCGTGACCGCCAGCGGCGGCGGCCTTCGCCGGCACGGCCGCCCGGAGGTCTCCGGTCCGCGCCCTACACGGCGCGGGACGCGACGAAGGCCGTCCGGGGTTCGGGACCGGACAACGCGATCGTGACGCCGAGAAAAGCCGTTGCGATCAGGATCACGGCGATGAGACGAGCGGTCATGTCGGCATCCGGCGCGCCGGGTGGCGCGACCCGAAACCTTCCACGGGAGGCGGCGTTCCGGCGTGCGCCGCCGCACGCGCCGCGGGTCCTGGAGCTTCCGACGACCCCTCCTGAGTGCGTCCTGGCCAGGCCCAGCCCGGCCAGGACGCACCGATCGTCATCGGGTTCTGGGAGGGGCTCTCAGGGGCCGTCGAGACTCACCGGCGCGTGGAAGGGAGCCGCCACCAGGGCGTTCCGGGCCGCTCGTGATGCTCGTGGTGGAAGCCGCCGAAATGGAAGCAGGTCAGCAGGGAGGCCACGGGCGAGAGTTCGAGGCTGCGGGCGTTGTGCCGGTCCGAGAAGTCGGCTTCCTCGTGCCGGTGCGGCAGGTAGGTGCCGAAATAGAAGAGCTGGAGCGAGGACAGGATCGCCGGCACGCCCCACAGCACGAGGGCGTTCACCGGGTCGACGCGCAAGACCGCGAGGTAGACCGCGAGGAGCACGGACAGAACGGCCAGTTCGCGAAGGCCGAAATAGCGGCGGAAGAACGTCCCGTACCATGGCCAGAAACGGACGGGCGCGGCTGCGTGGAAGTCGGGATCGCCGGCCGTGCCGGAATGGCGGTGATGGTCGTGGTGCCGGCCTATCAGCCGGTCGTAGGAAAAGCCCGCGTAGAGGGCGAGGCACAGGCGCCCGATCCCCCGGTTCAGTCCCGGCCGATCCGGCGCTAGCGAGCCGTGCATCGCGTCGTGCGCCACGATGAACAGGCCGACGTTCAGCCAGCATTGCACTCCGATCAGGACGGGCGCGAGCAGCATCCCGGCCGCGTCCCAGCGGTGCCAGAACATCCCGTAGAGGTGGCATGCGAGCCAGCTCGCGACGAGCCCGGCCGCGAGCGCCAGCCCGACCGCCGCCTGACGTGAATACCCGGAGGCGGTCGTCGCGCTCACGTTCCGACATCCTCCCGGCCGAACGCACCCTTGTCGCGCAATTCCTGTCGCAACCGGCGGACGGGCGGAGCGTACAGGAACCCGAACGAGACGCCGCCTTCCCGGCCCTCGACCGCATGGTGGAGGCGGTGGGCCTGGACGAGGCGCTTGAGATAGCGGTTCTTCGGCACGTGCCGGAACGGCCAGCGCTGGTGCACGAGCCCGTCATGCACGACGAAATAGAGCGCGCCGTACACCGTCAGGCCGACACCCATCCAGTAGAGAGGCCCGGCCCCGGGCGACAGCCAGAGCAGCGCCACCGCGAGCCCGGCGAAGATCACGGCGTAGAGATCGTTCAGCTCCAGCTTGCCGTGGTGCGGCTCGTGGTGGGAGCGGTGCCAGGTCCATCCGGGTCCGTGCATGACGTAGCGATGCACGGCGGCCGCCACCCCCTCCATCGCGAGGACGGTTGCGGCCATCACGGCCAGGTTCAGGAACATCGACCGGCTCCCTCCCGGGCGGTCCCCGCGGAGAGCCTCACCCGGCCGCGCCGGATGGAGGACCGGCGAACATGACCCTGACGAAGGTGGCGAGCACGCCGCCCGGCCGCAAGGCGTCGAGCGCGGCCGCGAGATGCGCGTCCCGCCGCCGCCGCGTGTCCTCCGGGCCGAGGAGGGACGGCACGGTCACCTTGCCGACATCCTCCCCGGAGCCGTCGCCCTGCCCGTCCTGGAGGTCGTCGGTGAGCTGGAACGCCTGTCCGAGATGGCTGGCGAAGCCGATCATGCGGGCGAGGTCCCCGGGCGAGGCCCCGGCGACGGCGGCCGCGGCTTCGACCGCGGCGACGAACAGCATGCCGGTCTTCAGGTGGTTCGCGTCCGCCACCGCCTCCGCCCGGCCGGACGCCGCGGCACCCCGGAGATCGCGGTATTGCCCGGCCGAAAGCCCTTCCGTGCCGACCGCCCGGGCCAGGATGGAGACGAGCCCGCACCGGATGGATGGCGGGACGCCCCGGGCCTCGGCCGCGACGCCATAGGCGCGCGACAGGAGCGTCACGGCGGACAGGATCGCCACGTCCTCGCCGAAGGCCACGTGGAGGCAGGGCTGCCCCCGCCGGGTCAGGGCATCGTCCATGGACGGGAGGTCGTCGAGGATCAGGGAGGCGGTGTGCACCATCTCGATGGCGCAGCCCGCATCGAGCGCGTCGAGGGCCGCGCCGCCGAGTTCCTGCGCGGCGAGCAGCGTCAGGATCGGCCGGACGCGCTTGCCGGGCGCGAGCAGCCCGTACCGGACCGCGACGGAAAGCGTGTCGGAGCCCGTACCGGCGGGCGCGAGCTGCCTCAGCCGACGTTCGACCGCGCCCCTCAGGAGCTGGAGGTCGGCGACCGGCCGGGCCGTCGCGAGCGGGACCTCGGCAAGAGCGCCGGTCGGCAGCATTCCCTGTACGTCTCCGGCAGAATCAGGCGACGATAACGTCTCCTCGCCCCGTACCGAGGCCCGAACAGCGTGACGCGCCGGGTCGTCTCCTGCAAGCGCAAACGCGAGAACGTGAACGCGGCAAGGCTGAGGGCCGCCGATGCGGAAGGGTGGCGCCGCCAAATAGGATTGAACTCTCGACCTCCCCCTTACCAAGGAGCGCGACCCGGATTCTAGGCTGGGATGCGAGCGTCCGCACCATCAAAGCCCTGGATCAAACCGGTGAAAACGAGTGGCGTTTCGTGAACGGTCCGGACGTGGTCGTCTCTTCATGGAAGCGGAGACGATCGTCGGGCAGGGCGCCGCGCTCCAACGGCGCCATCGAAGTCCGGGTCGCCTCGGCCGCGAAGCGTCCGACATCGGAAGGAGGACGTAGACGGCCGCGAACACCGATCGCCTCCAGCCGGTGATGATCCGAACGGACGGCCGCCAGGATCGGCGATCGCTCCCACCATAGGGTGCTTCTGACAATCTGCGACGAGCGGCACGACGCACACGCCTGCACCCCTCTGCGAGCGCCGCTTCGAAGGTCGGCATGGACAGGACGGTTCGAGCGACCAGCTGACGGTCAAGTACGGGTTCTGCTGGAGCGATCGTGGTCCCGTGTAAGCGATCCGAGTCGCCATAAGGCGTGGATTAAAATTCTCTTTTCGCCGCTCGACTAGCGAATGATCGACTACGCGATCTCTGAAAAAGGCAAACGAGCGCGCGTTGACTTGGGGTCAAGCGGTCATCAGCTTGTACACTTGATCTTCTGGTGAAGATGTTCTCATCCGAGGCGCTTGTTTTGACCGCTGAACTTTCGTCTTCATTCGTCCGGGCCGCGGCGTGAGCGTCCTTCGCGTGGTCGGCGTGTCGGGGAGCGCACGCCGCCCGTCCCGGACCTCCTCTCTCGTCGAGCTGCTCGGCCGCGAGGTGTCGCGCCGGCGGGAGACCGACTTCACACTCGTCGACGTGGCCGGGATCGGGCCTGGCCTCGGGGCTTTCGCGCGGAGCGACCTGCCGGCGGCCGGCGAGGCGGCGCTGCGGGCCATCGAGGGGGCGGATGCGCTCATCGTCGGCTCGCCGATCTACAAAGGCTCCTATTCGGGGCTCTTCAAGCACCTGTTCGATCTCGTCGATCCGCTCGCGCTCGCCGGGATCCCGGTCGTTGTGGCCGCGACGGGCGGGGGGCGGCGCCACGCCCTCACCGTGGAGCACCAGCTCCGGCCGCTCTTCGGCTTCTTCGCGGCCCTGACCCTGCCGACGTCGGTCTATGCCAGCGACGAGGATTTCAGCGATGGCGCGCTGACCGATCCCGGAACGCTCGACCGCGTCCGGCAGGCAGCGTCCGAGCTCGCCGCCCACGCGCGGCCGAGCGCCCGGACCGCGGCGCCCGTCTCCCTCCAACGCGTCGCCTGACCGCCACGCTGTCGACGATCGCCACCCGTCCGGCGCCCTCGCGGCCAAGCCCGGCCCGGAGGCCGCCCCGCTCCGGCGCGGTGGGCTGGCTCGTGCCGGCCGCCCTCGTTGCCCTGTGGGAGGTCGCGGCCCGGCTCGGCGAGATCCCGCCCAACGTCCTGCCGGCGCCGTCCGGCGTCGTCGCGGCCGCCCTGAGGCTCGCCCGCTCGGGCGAGCTCGCGCAGAACATCGGCGTCTCGACGCTGCGCGCGCTCTCCGGCTTCGCCGTCGGCGGCGGGATCGGGCTCGCGCTCGGCCTCGCCAACGGGCTCTCCTCGCTGTCGGAGAAGCTGACGGACACGACCCTGCAGATGATCCGCAACGTGCCGCACCTGGCGCTCATCCCGCTCGTCATCCTGTGGTTCGGGATCGACGAGGAGGCGAAGCTGTTCCTGGTCGCGCTCGGGGTCTTCTTCCCCATCTACATCAACACCCTGCACGGGATCCGGAGCGTGGACCCGCAGCTCGTCGAGATGGGCCGCGTCTACGGCATGTCCGAGGCGCGGCTCTTCGGCGAGGTGATCCTGCCGGGCGCGCTGCCGTCGATCTTCGTCGGGCTGCGCTACGCGCTCGGCATCATGTGGCTCACGCTGATCGTGGCCGAGACGATCTCGGCCTCCTCCGGCATCGGCTACATGGCCATGCAGGCGCGCGAGTTCCTGCTGGTGGACGTCGTGGTGCTGTCCATCCTCATTTACGCGCTGCTCGGCAAGCTCGCCGACAGCGTCGCGCGCCTCCTGGAGCGGCTGTCGCTCCGGTGGCACCCCGCCTACCAGTTCCGCTGACGCGAGACCCCGATGGTCGCCTCCACCCTCAGCCGAGACGCCGAGATCCCGTTCGCGGACCGCGCCGCCTCGCCGCGTCCCGGCCCCGCGACCGGCCTTCCCGTCACGGTCAGGGGGCTGGCCAAGACGTTCGGCGACATGCCCGTCCTCGCGGGTGTCGACCTCCACATCCCGGCCGGCCAGTTCGTAGCGGTCGTCGGCAAGAGCGGCTGCGGGAAGTCGACGCTCCTGCGGCTCGTCGTCGGGCTCGAGACGCCCAGCGCCGGCGACGTGCGGCTCGGCGATGCGAGCGAGGCCCGCCGGTCCACGCGGCTGATGTTCCAGGAGCCGCGCCTCCTGCCCTGGAAGCGGGTCGTCGCCAATGTCGCCGTCGGTCTGGACCCGTCAGTCCCGGCTTCGCGCCGACGCGAGGAGGCGCTGCACGCACTCCGGGAGGTCGGGCTGGAAAACCGGGCCGATGACTGGCCGTCCGTTCTCTCCGGCGGCCAGCGCCAGCGCGTAGCGCTCGCCCGCGCCCTCGTCAGCCGGCCGCGCTTCCTGGCGCTCGACGAGCCGCTCGGCGCGCTCGACGCGCTCACCCGGATCGAGATGCAGGGCCTGGTCGAGCGCATCTGGACGGCCCAGCTTTTCACGGCGGTGCTCGTCACGCACGATGTCGGCGAGGCGGTGGCGCTCGCCGACCGGATCCTGGTGATCGATGCCGGCCGCATCGCGCTCGACGTCCCGGTCGACGTGCCGCGGCCGCGCCGGCGCGGCGACCCGAAGCTCGCCCGGATCGAAGGCCGGGTCTTCGATCACCTGTTCAACGATCAGGGCGCGGGCATCTGAGGGAGATGATCATGACACAGGCACTCTGGACGAACGACGTCGAGTTCATCGGCTTCGTCGGCACGCAATACGGCTCCGAGACACATCCGCCGGAGGGTCCGGTGGTGGACCGCGACTATATCCGGGCGCTGGCTCAGGCGCAGGAATACGGCGGCTTCGACCGCTTCCTGGTCGCCTTCCACTCGACGGCGCCGGACAGCGTGCTGGTGGCCGCCTACGCGGCCTCCGTGACGGAGCGGATCAGCCTGATGATAGCGCATCGCCCCGGCTTCCAAGCCCCGACGGTCGCGGCCCGCCAGCTCGCGACCCTCGATCACCTCACGGGCGGGCGCGCGGGCGTCCACATCATCACGGGCGGCAGCGATTCCGAGCTCGCGCAGGACGGCGACCACCTGACCAAGGACGAGCGCTACGCCCGCACGAGCGAGTACCTCGACGTGGTCAAGGCCTCGTGGACGAGCGCGACGCCCTTCGATTACGCGGGCACGTATTACCGCGTCGACAAGGCCTTCTCGGCCGTGAAGCCGGTGCAGCGGCCGCACCTGCCCGTCTATTTCGGGGGATCGTCCGAGGCCGCGCTCCGGGTCGCCGGAAAGCATGCCGACATCTACGCCCTCTGGGGCGAGACCCACGCCCAGGTGCGCGAGACGATCGCCACGGTGCGGGCGGAAGCCGCCCGCCACCGTCGCGAGCGCGAGATCCGCTTCAGCCTGTCCTTCAGGCCGATCCTGGCCGACACGGAGGAGAAGGCCTGGGCGCGCGCCGAGGAGGTCCTCGCCCGGACGAAGGCCGTGCGGGCCGCCAAGGGTCTCGGCGAGGCGCCGCCACCGCCGAACGAGGGTTCCCGACGGCTCCTCGCGGCTGCCGGCCAGGGCGCACGCTTGGACAAGCGCCTCTACACGGCGATCGCGGCCGCGACCGGCGCGCAGGGCAATTCGACCGCCCTCGTCGGCACGCCGGACCAGGTCGCGGACGCCCTCCTCGACTATCACGACCTCGGGGTGAGCACGTTCCTCATCCGCGGCTTCGATCCGCTGGAGGACGCGGTCCAGTACGGCCGCGAACTGATCCCGGCCTTCCGCAGCCAGCTCGCCGGGCGGGCCGGCGCCCGCCAAGCGGCCGAGTAGGACGCCATGATGATGAGATCCCTTCTCCTCGCGGCCGCGGTTCTCGGCCTCTTCGCCGCGCCCGCCCGGGCCGAGACCGTCCTCAAGGTCGGCGATCAGCGCGGCAACGCCCGTGCCGTGATGGAAGCCGCGGGCGTGCTCGACGGCGCTCCCTACCGCATCGCCTGGAGCGAGTTCCCGGCCGCCGCGCCCCTGCTCGAGGCCCTGAACGCGGGCGCGATCGAGACGGGCGTCGCGGGCGACGCGCCGTTCACCTTCGCGACCGCGGCCGGCGCGCCGATTCGCGTCGTTCAGGCGACGCGCTCCGACCAGGGCGGGCTCGCCGTGCTGGTACGGCCCGACTCCCCGGCCAGGAGCTTCGCCGACCTGAAAGGCAAGCGCGTCGGGACGGGGCGGGGCTCCATCGGCCACCAGCTCGTGCTCGCGAGCCTGGAAGCGGCCGGGCTCAAGCCCGCCGACATCGACCTCAAGTTCCTGCTGCCAGCCGACGCCAAGGCGGCGCTCGTCTCCGGCTCGCTCGACGCCTGGGCGACGTGGGAGCCCTACACGTCCCAGCTCGAAGTGGCCGGGCAGGCCCGCATCCTGAGCGACGGCCGCGGCATCACGCCGGGGCTGAGCTTCCAGGCGGCGCGCCTCGACGCGATCGCGGGCAAGCGCCCGGAGCTGGAGGACTTCCTCCGCCGGCTCGCCCAGGCCCGGACCTGGGCCCGAGCCCATCCGGAGCGCTTCGCCGAGGCTTGGTCGCACCTGATCGGTCTGCCGGAGGCCGTGCCGCTCGCCTGGTTCCGTCGCGCCGACATCCGCCCCGTCGCGATCGACGAGGGCGTCGTGGCCGACGAGCAGCGCACGATCGACCTCTACGTGCGGCAGGGCCTGATCCCGAAGCGGCTCGACGCCGCCGCGATCCTCGACCCCTCCTTCAACGACGCCGTGCGGCAGGGCGCCGCCGCGGCCACGCAGTGACGGAGCCGCGCCGAGACTGCGAGGCGCGCGGCCGGGCAGGTCGGCACCGATCGCGGCGATGCGTTGAGCTTCCGGCCGCTCTTCGACAAGATCGCGGCCGACAAGCCCGACCCGCTGGACTGAGCCGATGAGCGACGACCATCATCACGACCACCATGCCCCGGCCGGCGAGCGCTGGAAGCACGACGGCGTCAGGGTCATCAAGGGTGACCAGCTCGACCCGAACACGGCGCAGACGCCGGGCATGTTCCGGCAGGCCGCCATCAACCACGCCCGGGTCGGCGCGCAGAAGATCTGGGCCGGAACGGTCGCGATCCAGCCGGACGCCAAGACGGGCGTCCACCATCACGGCGAGCTGGAGAGCGTGATCTACGTCGTCTCAGGTCGCGCCCGCATGCGCTGGGGCGACAGGCTCGAATTCGTGGCGGAGGCGGGACCCGGCGACTTCATCTTCGTGCCGCCCTTCGTTCCCCACCAGGAGATCAACGCCTCCCCGGACGAGCCGCTCCAATGCGTGCTGGTGCGATCCGATAACGAGGCCGTGGTGGTCAACATCACGGACGTCGACCCGGTCGAGAAACCGGAGACGGTGTATTGGGTCGATCCCATCCACAAGCACCCCTGACCTGGGATCGGGCGAGGTTCGTCCGAGCCGTCGGAGACGGATCGCCGCCATGCCCCGCAAGCAGCTGAAGCTCGGCGCCTTCATGCGCCCGGCGAGCATCCACACCGGCGCCTGGCGCTACCCGGGCGCCTATCCCGACGCGAACTTCAACTTCGCCCACCTGAAGCGTTTCGCGCAGCGGCTGGAAGCCGCGAAGTTCGACGCCTTCTTCATGGCCGACCATCTCGCGCTCCTCAACATGCCGGTCGAGGCCCTGAAGCGGAGCCACACGGCGACGTCCTTCGAGCCGTTCACGCTCCTGTCCGCCCTGGCGGCGGTCACCGATCGTATCGGCCTCGTGGCGACCGCGTCCACGACCTACGACCAACCGTTCCACATTGCCCGCCGCTTCGCCTCGCTCGACCACATCTCGGGCGGCCGGGCGGGCTGGAACATCGTCACGACCGCGAACCCGGACGCCGCCCTCAATTTCGGCATGGACGAGGCGCTGGCCCACGGCGAGCGCTACGAGCGGGCGCGCGAGTTCTACGACGTCGTGACCGGGCTTTGGGACAGCTGGGCGGACGACGCCTTCGTGCGGGACGTCGCGAGCGGCACCTTCTTCGACCCGGCCAAGCTGCACGTGCTCGACCACAAGGGCGAGCACCTGTCCGTGCGGGGACCGCTCCACATCGCGCGCCCCGTGCAGGGCTGGCCCGTCATCGTCCAGGCCGGCGCATCCGAGCCCGGACGGCAACTCGCGGCCGAGACCGCGGAGGTCGTGTTCGCGGCGCATGGCAACCTCGCGGCCGGCCAGGCCTTCTACGCCGACATCCGGCGCCGCATGGACGCGATCGGCCGGCCGCGCGAGAGCCTGAAGATCCTGCCCGGCGCCTTCGTGGTGGTCGGGGACAGTGTCGAGGAAGCGCGGGCGAAACGGGCCCATCTCGACGGCCTCGTCCATTCCGACAGCGCGATCGGCTCGCTGTCGGTCGCGCTCGGGACGGACGCGTCGCGGTTCGATCCGGACGGGCCACTGCCCGAGATCCCGGAAACCGAGGCCGGCAAGAGCGGTCGCGAACGCGCGGTCGCCCTCGCCCGACGCGAGAACCTCACCATTCGCCAGCTCGCACAGCGGCTCGGCGGCTATGCCGGCCTCGCCTTCGTGGGCACGCCGGCGAGCATCGCGGACGAGATGGAGGAGTGGCTCGACGGAGAGGGCTCGGACGGGTTCAACGTCATGTTTCCCTACCTCCCGGCCGGCCTCGACGACTTCGTCGACAGGGTCGTGCCCGAGCTGCAGCGCCGTGGCCTGTTCCGGACCGAGTATGAGGGTCCGATGCTGCGCGACCAGCTCGGGCTCGAGCGACCCGCGAACCGATACTTCCCGGCCGCCTCGTTCGCCGGAGTGGCGGCCGGCGAACGTGGCTAGGCCATCCGCTGGCCTTTGGTCGCCTGCACCTCGGCGCGTTCGGCTGCGATCTCGCGCAGCACCCGTTCCTGCTCGGCCCGGAGCAGCACCACCGGCACATACCTGAACCGCGGCTCTCGCCCGAGCAGGGCGAAAACTGCTCGCCATGCTGCTCCGGGGGGAGCGCCTCCCGGACCTCCGATCGGGAGCACGCGATTTTTAGGACGCGCAGGAACCCGGGCGGTCCGCCTCGGTGCCGGACGTAGGGCCAGCCAGTCTCCGACACCGTGGCCATGTAGAAGCTGTCGCGGGGTCGCGATGAACGCCCTTTCCGCGTCCGTGAACCGGTCGAAGCTCCTGTCGCTCCGCACCTCGCTCCAGAGCTCGGCGCTGCCGTTCGCGGCCTGTGCGGCGCGCGCGCCGGGGCGTCGCGGCGACGCCGAGGAACCATAGCGCATGGCGTGATCGCCCTTATGGCTCTTCGTCGAACGCGTCGTGCGCCGCCTCGATCGCCGCCATGCGGCGACGGCCCTCCCGACCGCTGAGTTCGAGCACCCGGGTGGCGATAAAGTGCGCGAGGCCGATGACCGCGACATGGTTGTCGAGGGGGCCGGCCGCCCGCGTCTGGCAGCTGATGACCCAGGTGGCGGGTCCTGGGTCGTCGGTCGTCGCGTCCACGACGCAGAGAACCCCGGCGCCGGCTCTCGCAGCTTGGCGGATCAGGCGGACCGAGGCGGGCGTGGATCGGCGCAGCGCGAAGACGACGAGCAGGTCGCCCTTCCTAAGCGTCACGGCGTATTCGGCGATTGTCTCACCGGCGACCGGCAGGAGGATGGCGGTCTCAATGACGCGGAAGACCTGCCAGCGGAGGTAGGCGGCGAAAGAGTGGTTGTTTCGGAAGCCCGCGAACCAGACCCGCTTCGCGGCGAGCATGGCCCGGGCGATCCGGTCAAGCATATCCTCCGAGAGGCCGCCGTAGGTGTCAGACAGGTTCTGAACACTGAGTTCGAGGTGGGCTCGAAGCGTGTCTCCCGCCTTGCCCTCGGCCCCGAGCAGCATGAGGGGCGAGCCGGCCTTCTGCTCCAGTCGGACCTGCCGACGAGCCTCGCTGTAGGTGTCGTAGCCCAGGCGCTGGATGAGCCGCGTCACGGCCGCATTCGATACCCGCGCCGCGTCGGCCAACTCGGTTGCCGTGTAAGAAGGCAGATCGCCCGGGAAGTCGAGCAAGAACTCGGCAAGCCGTCGCTCGGTCGGAGACAGGCTTTCGAGCTGCCTCGTGATCCGCGCTACCAGCGAGCCTTTGGCTGAGATCGTCGTGCTCACGTTTCTTCGCCGCCCCAAGCCATTGACGAGACGACGAAACGTCTCGTCGGCGTGAGCGTGTCGGCTGTCGGCTTCCCTTCATATGGCCCAGCGCCCAACGCGGCGCCACCGGATCCGGGGGCTGGCACGACGCTTGCTGAAAGGAAATTTGCAGATTACGTCTGATGAAATATCGTCTCCGGCGTCCTGCGAGTTTGAATGCGGAGGGACTGACAATGGCTGGGGAAGGCATTCAGCTTTCTGCCCCCACATCGGCGGCGGCGGCCCAGGTGGAATCGGCCCTCGACCAGATCGGGGTGACGACCGCCCACAAGGTCATCGTTCTCCTGGTGCTCATCGGCGTCATGTTCGACGTCTTCGAGCAGAACACCGTCGGCTTGATCGCGCCGTTCTTGCGCGAGCAATGGCAGCTTACGGCCGGAGACATCGGCTTCCTCAACACCATGACGTTCGTCGCGGCCGCGATCGGCCGTCTCGGCTCCGGCATTCTGGCCGACAAGGTCGGCCGGCGCTTCATGTTGAACGTCAACCTGCTCCTGTTCACGATCGGCGCCACCGTTTGTGCGCTGGCACCGGGCTACTCGGTGATGGCGATCGGCCGCTTCATCGTAGGCCTGGGTCTCGGCGGCGAGATCGTGACGGCCGTGACGCTGCTCGCGGAGTTCTGCTCTTCCAAGTTCCGCGGCACTGCGGTCGGACTGATCAATGT
>CALMTJ010000149.1:18271-29092 GCA_937872715.1 uncultured Methylobacteriaceae bacterium | reverse complement strand
GGGCGGCGGCGGTCTCGGAAACATGTTGGCGCCCGCCTTCGCGCTCCTGATCTTTACTCTGTTCCCGGGTGGGGACGGCTGGCGCTGGCTGTTCGGTGCGCTGGTGCTGCCGGCCGTCATGGTGGTGTTCTATCGCCGCTTCGTGCCCGAGACGCCACGCTTCCTCGTCGCCAGAGGTCGCGTAGCCGAGGCCAACCGGGTCCTATCGCAGCTCGCCACGGGCTCGTTTTCTACGAAAGGCTTCAAGGTCGACGACTACGTCACGGCGAAGCCGGTCCGCAACGAGCCTAAGCTCGGCGCCATCATCGGCGACATCTTTCGGGGCGGGCTGCTGCGCCGGACGATCGCGGTCGGCATCGCGTCCTGGATGACCTTCGGAGCGCAGCTCACGGTTCTCACCCTCATGCCGACCATCCTGGTCGCGCAGGGGCACACGATTACGCGGAGCTTCCTCTATACGATCATCCTGCAGAGCGGCAGCCTCTTCGGCGCGCTCGCCGCGGCCGTCCTGGCGGCCCGGGTGCCACGCAAGATCGTGCTGACGGTCGGGGCCATGTGTGCGGTACTTGCCGGTCTGGGCTTCGGCTTCCTCGGAACGAACGACGTGCTGATCCTGGTGTTCGGGGCGGCGTTCCAGTTCTTCGTGCTCCTCCTCAACACGACGATCTGGATCTTCGCGCCGGAGAACTACCCGACGCGGGTTCGCGGCTTCGGCACCTCGTTCATCCTGGCGCTCGGCACGATGGCGGGCGCCTGGATGCCGCTCGTCGCGGGTCGCGTTTTCGACATGGCCGGCACGGCCGGAATGTTCACGATGATGGCCGGCATGTACGCCATCTTCGCGGTCGCCGTGCAGTTCGCACCGGAGACGTTCGGCAAGTCGATCGAGGCCATACCCGAGGCGGCACCCTCCGATCCCGCGCTCCAGCCCGCGTGAAAAGCACGCTCCCGGACCGTTAGCGCGGCCTGGGGCCAAGGAGCTCTCCGTGACAACCATCCTGCTCATCAACCCGAACACATCAGCCCGCTCGACCGACATGATGGTGTCGATCGCGCGGCCCTTATTGCCGGCCGGCATCGAAATCGTGGGCACGTCCGCGACCCGCGGGGCCGCCATGATCCTGGACGAAGAGACCCTCGCGGAGGCCGCTGACGAGGTGATCCGGATCGGGGCCGAACGGGCCGGAAGCTGTCACGCGATCATCGTGGCCGCCTTCGGCAATCCGGGCGCAAGCAGGCTGCGTGAAATCCTGTCCATCCCGGTCGTGGGGATCGGCGAGGCAGCCATGCGCGAGGCCGCGAGCGGGGATCGGCGGTTCGGGGTCGCAACGACCACGCCTGACCTCGTGCGGTCTATCGAGGCCGGCGTGCACGACCTTGGCCTCGCCGGCCACTTCACGGGCGTCCGAGTGCCCGAGGGCGACCCGCTCGCTTTCGCAGCGGACCCGGTCGCACAGGACATCGGCTTGGCCGAGGCGGCGACCGCCTGCGTCGAGACCGACGGTGCCGAGGTCGTGGTGATCGGAGGCGGTCCGCTCAGCGACACCGCGGCAAGGCTGCGGACGCGTCTCCGGCATTCCATCGTCGAGCCGCTCCCGGCTGCGATCCAAACACTCATGAGGCGGCTCGCCAAGCCGAAGATGCTGGCGGTGCTCTGAGGTCCACCAGACAGGAGCTACGTGGGCGCCCTCGTATCGGCCCTTGGGAAGCGCCCGGAGCCGCCTCGAACGTGCAGCCAGGCAGGCGAGGCTCAGATGCGAGGCCGAACCCCCCACGTTGCCGATCAGGAGGTTCGGCAGCATGCCGGCCCGCGTGATGAGGTAGCCCGCGAGGAACGTGCCGCCGATCGCGATCTAAGCCGCCGCGCTGGTCTTTGCCGCGCGGAGTGGTTCAGCGCGCGGCGCTGTCGCGATCGGCAAGTCCGCTATGAGCGCAGCCACGACCCCGGCAAGATCACCCGGCTTGGCGGCTCCCCCGTATACGTAGAAGTCCGGCCGCACCACGAGCGCCGACAGGGCCCACGAACGGAAGTAGTCGGCGTAGGAACCGGTCACGTCGAGTACGGCCTCCCCGTCGAGGTCGTCGCTCGCCTCGATGCGGACCAGCTCCGCGCCGAGCGCCGACAAGTAGCCGACCTGCCCGGGATCGAGAACGCAGCGCGGATCGAAGCCATAGGCCAGGACGGCGAACGAGAACGGGGCGGTGAGGTCGTCCAGCCTGCCCGTTCGTCCGCGATACGTCACCTCGGCCTGCGGACCGAGGAGACCGGCCGGTCGGGTCGCGGCGCCGGGCTCATCCTTGAGCAAGAGGCCACCGGTCAGCCCCGGCGGCTCGGCCGGAGGCTGCGCGCGGCCTTCGAAGAACGCGGCGTCGCGCTCCGCGGCTGCCTCGTGGTCGAACGTGCAGGAGACCGCGCCGACCGCGAGCGAGGCCTCGATGTAATAACGGGCATTGGCGGCCCGCTCGACCTGGTAGGTATCGAGAAGGCCGTCTGGCGCGAGGCCGCGGAGAACGAGATCGAGCTTCCAGGCGAGGTTGACCGCGTCCCGCATGCCCGAATTCAGGCCCTGCCCCAGATAGGGGGGCATGGCGTGGGCGGCATCGCCGACCAGGAAGACGTTTCCTTGGCGCCAATCCTTCGCCATGAAGGAGTTGAAGCCGTAGACGAGGCACCGGTAGATCTCGAGATCGTCGGGCGTGACGCCCCAATGCTCGCCGAGCAGCTCCCAGGCCCGCTCCGGCCTCTCCATGTCGTCGATCGTCTCGCCAGGCATGAGCGCGAACTCGAACCGGCGCCCGCCTTTGCCGAGCGGGCCGAAGAACATCGGCCGTTCGGGGTCGCAGACCTGAATCAACTCGTTGTCGAACCGGACGGTGCGGTCGCCCAGCACCTTGGCCCGGCTCCCGAGCGGCCGCTTGATCTTGCCGTCCACGACGAGCCATTCGGACCTGAAGCCCCAATCCTCGAGACCGATCCCGAGCGCCCTGCGGACATAGCTGTTGCCGCCGTCCGCCGCGATCACGTAGCGGGCCGTGACCTCCCGCCTCGCGCCGGTCGCCTCGCGCTCGCCGCTCTCGCTGCGGACATGCTCGGCGGCCTCGACCGAGACGAGGCCGTCCGGCCGGTGCCGTATGCCGACGACGTCCCAGCCGCGATGGACGTCGACGTTGCCCGTCGCCTCAGCCGCCTCGCTGAGACAATCCTCGAGCCTCGGCTGGAAGCCGATATACATGTTGAAGTAGCCGTCGGCCTCCGGACGACCCCAATCGATGGTCATCAGGTGCCGGCCCTGCCCGTTGATCCAATGGTATTTGGACGCGGGCTCCGCGCTGATCGCGAGATACCTGTCCATGACGCCCATCGCCTGCAGGGCCCGGGCGAGCTCGTGGTCCAGCCCGCTCGCTCGCGGCAGCGGATAGAGCGACAGGTGGCGCTCGAAGGCGGTCACACGGTGGCCGCGCTGGCCGAGAAGCGCCGCGATCATCTGGGCGGTGGGCCCGTACCCGACGACGGCGACGTCCAGGATGTCGTTTCGCATCTGCCCCTCTGGGGTCGTCCTCGGGGGCCGCGACGTCGAAGTTCGCGACCGTCGGGACGGACCGGCGGCACGCTCGGGCGGAACGGGGCCGACCTCCACGATCCGACCGGGACGTAGCGTTCGGACGCAAATATCAGTGCACCGATCGCGCGAACCGGCCGGCTCGAGGGACCCCTCCGCGACGGTGCCTTCGCCGGAGGGCGGCGTTCAGCCCGGGTTCGCGGAGCGTGGGCCGGCATCGGAGCCCCGCTGTCCCGGCCCGAAGCCGTAGGGGCCCAATCGAATCAGCATGAGAACGCCGGCGATCAGCAGGGCCTCGAACACGAGGAACGACGGGCGGTAGGAGCCGGCGCGATCGTAGCTCAGACCCATCAGCGCGGGCCCCAGCGCGGTCCCGAAGGTGAAGACGCCGAAGAAGATGCTGTAGAGCCGCCCGAAGCTCCGCATGCCGAAATACCGGCCGGCGAGGAAGGGGATCAGGTCGATGTCGGCCCCGACCGCGAGTCCGCACAGCACCACCCCCGCGAGGCCCGACCAGCCGCCGTCGAGCAGCACGATGCCGAGCAGAGGGCAGACGAAGAAGAAGGCCGCGACGTAGGGAGCGAAGATCCGGTCGAGCGCGTACCCGGCGGCGAGCCGGCCGGCGATGATGGCGAGGCCCGCCGAGGACAGGGCGGAGGTCGCCTGAGCGACGCTGAGCCCGCGGTCGGTCAGGAGAGCCACGACATGTGCGAGCGTCCCGTTGATCGCCACTGCGGCGCATAGGAAGGCGGAGAGGATGGCCCAGAACCGGACAGAGCGCACGGCTTCGCGAACCGTGACGCCTTCCAGGTCCAGGTCCGATCGACCGCCCGTGTCGCTGGCCGGCTCGCGCAGAAAGAGGAGCACGGGCACGAGCGCGAAGACGAGGACCGCCAGCGCCAGCGCGAAGAAGGCGGGACGCCATCCGAAGGCGTTGATGGCGAAGCCGGCATAATGCGGGACGACGGCGGTGCCGATCCCGACCCCGGCCATGCCGAGGCCGAGCGCGAGACCGCGATCCCTGTCGAACCAGGTGGCGATCGCCTTCGAATAGGCGGTGGGCGTCTGGCCGACCGACAACGCACCCATCAGGCCGAACAGGAGATAGATCCCGGCTACACTTGGCGGCAGAATGGACAGGGCGGAGAGCCCGAGCGCGTAGAACGGGATCGCGACGATCAAGGCTCGGCGATAGCCGAAGCGGTCGACGGCGAGGCCGAAGAGAGGGGTGAGAACCGCGTTCAAGAGGAGCGCCAGGCTCACGCCTCCGGAGAGCGTGCCGCGGCTCACGTTCAGCGCCTCCGCGACCGGCTTCAGGAAGACGCCCATGCCGAACGTGCCGATGGCGCCGTTTCCGACCATCAGGCCGAGCGCCGAGGCGAGCACGATCCACCAACGGCTGCGGCCCAGCATGCTGCTCTCCCCCCCATCGCGCCGCCCGCCGATGCGCTGCCGGACGGCGGCGCCGGCGTCCGAACCCGCGGTGGGCGCCTCGACCCCTTATCGGCCGCGATCCTCGCCGAGCGCCCGGTCGATCGGCATGACGCCGGCGCGCAACGCGTATTGCACTCGCCAGCAGGTCCGGGCGAACCCGCGGGCTTGCGCCGCCGATCCCGGACAGGGAGATTCGGGTGGGACCGACTTGAGGCGAGACGAGGCGTCCGATCGGAGCGCGAAGCTCAGGCGCTCCTTTCGCGTCCAACGGGGGAAGCCAGATGTCCGGAACGCTTGGCCGCCGCGATGCCTTGATCGGCGGAGCCGCCGCCGCGCTGCTCACGATGGTGCCCCGGGCGGCCTTCTCCGCCCCGCCCGCAGCGAAGTGGCGGATGGCGAAGCCCTTGCCGGCCGCCATGGGAGAGATCGTCGGGGTGACGGTCGGAACCCGCCTCTACGTGTTCAGCGGCCTCAACGACGCGGCGGGCTCGGTGCCGTACGGGGCGTCGTACCGGTACGACGCCGAGACGGACGGCTGGGCGACCCTGAAGGAGATGCCGGAGCCGGCCCACCACGTGATGGCGACGCAGCTCGACGGCCAGATCTACCTGTTCGGCGGCTTCAACGCCCCGGGGGGCAGGAGGCTCGTCTGGCAGCCGACGGGATCGGGCTGGCGCTACGATCCGGCGTCGGACACGTGGCACGCCACCGCGCCTCTGCCCCGGCCCCGCGGCGCGGGCTACGCGGTCTCCTTCGCCGGCAAGATCTACGTGATCGGCGGCGTGTGCTCGCACGGCGACGGCGCGGACCACACGCCGATCCCGCTCGGCAGCAAGGGCTCCCAGACGGTGACGGGCTGGGTCGACGAGTACGACCCTGCCACGAACAGCTGGCGTCCGCGCGCGGACATGCCCACGCCCCGCAACCACTTCTTCGCCGGCGAGGTCGGCGGCAGGATCTACGCGCTCGACGGCCGCACCGGCTCCGTTTTCGTCAACAACGCCTCGATCACCGACCTCGTGGAGGCCTACGATCCCGCCGCCAACACGTGGGCGCTGGTCGGGCGCGCCCCGACCATGCGGGGCGACGTGAACGGCGCCGTTCTGAACGGAGAGCTCGTCGTGACCGGGGGCGAGTTCCATTCGGAACAGGCCAAGATGGCGTTCTGGGGCGTGGAGGCCTACAGCCCGGCCTCCGAAACCTGGAGGACCCTCCCGCATCTGCAGATCGCGCGGCACGGCTTCGCCTGCGCCTTCATGGGGAACGACCTCCACGTCGTGGGAGGCAGCTTCCAGTCGGACGGCATGCCGGGCGTCTACTCACCGACAGCCACCCACGAGGTTCTCACCCTCGCGTGACCTGGGGGCGCCTGCGACGGCGTCCCGACATTCCGCCGCCCTGCTCCTGCGGGCGGCAGCGGGCACCCGAGCCCGGGAGCCCTTTCGGCGTCGCGGTCAGTCGGTCGCGACGATCGCGTTTCGGAGAAGGCCCACGCCGTCGATCTCGACCTCGACCGTGTCGCCCGGCTGCATGTAGAGCGGCGGCGAACGCCGGTCGCCGACGCCGCCTGGCGTGCCCGACACGATGACGTCGCCCGGCATCAGCCGCGTGAACACGGACGTGTAGGCGATCAGGTCCTCGATCGAGAAGATCATCTGGTCGAGCGTCGCCTGCTGCACGACCTCCCCGTTCAGTCTCGTCGTGAGGCGAGTTTCACCGCGCGGCGGCAGCGCGTCGGCGCCCACCATCCAGGGCCCGAACGCGCCCGTCCCGTCGAAGTTCTTGCCCGGCCCCCACTGGGACGTGTGCCTCTGCCAGTCGCGCGCCGTGATGTCGTTGTAGCAGGCATAGCCCGCGACGTGGCCGAGCGCCTCCGCCCGGCCGATGTTCCGGCCCGGCTTGCCGATGATGATCGCGAGCTCGCCTTCGAAGTCGAACCGCTCGGTCGCGGCCGGCTTCCGGACGGGACGGGCGTGGGCCGTCTGCGAGGCGGCCGTGCGGAAGAAGATGCTCGGATGCTCCGAGTCGGTCCGGCCGGTTTCCTTCACGTGGTCGGAATAGTTCAGGCCGACGCAGATGATCTTGCCCGGATCAGGGATCACCGGCAGCAATTCGAGGTCGTCGAGACGGTGATCCGCCGCGAACGGGCCGGGCATGGCGAAGCCCGCCGCGATCCAAGCTCTCAGGCTCTCGGCGACGCCCCGCGCGCCCATGTCCATGACTTGGCCGTGCCGCACGACGCCGAAGGTCGGCGCCCCTGACGGGGCAAGAAAGCTGATGTAGTTCACCGCGGCGATCTCCCGTTCTCACGACGGCGGTCGGCGGAGCGAAGCACCTGACGCAGCCGCCACCGTCAAACCTGCTGAAGCCCGCGTCGCGACGTACTCCCGGGAGAGCGCCGCGTAGGAGCGGGCGAGCGTCTCGATCCCGACCTCGTCCGCCTCGGCCACGTCCCGCAGCTTCCGGGCCGGCATACCGGCCCAGACCTCGCCGGCGGGCACGCGCCCTCCCGGCGGGACCAGCGCGCCGGCCGCCACGATCGCGCCGCGCTCGACGACCGCGCCGTCCATGACGATCGCCCGCATCCCGATCAGGCAGCGGTCCTCGATCACGCAGCCGTGGATGGTGGCCATGTGGCCGACCGTGACCTCGTCGCCGACCAGCGTCGGCCAGGAGGCGCCGAGGCCGGAGCAATGGATCATCGTCATGTCCTGGATGCTGGTCCCGCGGCCGATCCGGATCCGGTTCACGTCGCCGCGCAGGACGCAGTTGAACCAGACGCTCGACCCCCGGCCGATCTCGACGTCGCCGATCAGGATCGCGCCGGCCGCGACGAACGCGTCCGCCGCGACGCGCGGCCGACGCTCGCGATAGGGGAGCAGCCTCCCCGAGATCCCGATCCCGTCCTCGTCAGCCGGGAACGGCGAGACCGCCGGACCGTCACCCATTCCCTCGACCTTCACGCGGAACGGCGCCGAGCTAGCGCGATTCCGCGTGGCGACAGGCCAGGTTCGCGGCTCGTTGCGCGGTGTCGACACGGATGGTGCGCCGATCCGTACGCGTCCGAGGCGGCGCCGATGCCTCGCGCGTGCGGCTCCCGTCACGGGACGGGCGCGAAGACGTTGTCGCGGGTGGTCCAGCCGCTGGAAATGACGAGGTCGATGTTGTCGCGCGTGATCGGGACGGGCGGGAGCAGGACGGCGTCCATGGTGGCGCCGCCGGGACCGATCCAGGCCGTGCGGCCCGGGAGCTCGTGTGGAGGAACGCCCTCGATGAGGCTCGACAGGAGGCGCGCCGCCTCCGCGGCCAGCCGCCGGGCATCCTTCCAGGCGCACACCGTCATCAGCCCGTTGCCGATGTAGCGCAGCACGCGCTCGTCGCCATCGTGCCCGGAGATCGGCACGCCGCGTCGCCCATGCTTCATCAGGACGTCGGCGGAGGCGAGGCCGGTGCCGTCGTTGGCGGCCACGACCGCGTCGATGCACCCGTCGAGCTCGCCGACCAGCCGCTCCATGTTCAGCCTCGCGTTCTCGGGCAGCCAGCCATCCGTGAACGCCTCGCCGACGACCCGGACGTCGCCGCGGTCGATCGCGGGCTGGAGCACGTCCATCATGCCGGCCCTGATGATGAACGTGACCGGGTCGAGCTCCGATCCGCTCATCACGACGAAATCGCCCCGCGGCTGGACCGTGAGGATCGCGGCCGCGACCTGCCGGCCGACCTCGCGGAAGTCGAAGGACACGTAGACCGCGCCCGGGAGCTCCAGGACGCGGTCGTAGATGACGACCGGGACCTTGGCCTCGACCGCCCTGCGCAGCACGGGGATCGACGTGCTCTTGTCCTGCGGCAGCACGAGGAGGCCGGCAACGCCTCCGGCGAGCATGGCCTCGATGTCCTCCGCCTGCCGCTCCGGGCCGGATCGCGGATCCTGAGGCGCGATGCGGCTGTCCTGCGCCGCGCCGTGCACGTAGGCGAAGCTCGCCTCGAGACCGCGGGCGCGGAGGGCGTCGCGGAGCGCCCGCTCGTCCTTGGCCCAGCGTTCCTCGTGGAAGCCGGGCCAGCTCACCCCGATCGTCGTTCCGCCCGTCATGAATCCCGCTCCGGCTCTGCCGATCGTCTGCCCTCCTCCCGGCGGTCGGACCAGCGTGGCGAATTGACGGTGCTGCACCGAAGCTTGCGGCCGAGCGCCGGCTCGCGATCGGGATCGGACGGCGGCGGCGTTTCGCCTCAAGCTGGCCCTATGAGCAAGCCCGACCGGATGAACCGCACCGAACTCGTGGCCTTCCGACGAGTGGTGACGGGGCATGACGCCGCCGGCCTGTCCTGCGTGGAACTCGATGATTCTGGTCACTCGCACGGCGGCAACGTCGAGCTCTGGTCGACCGGTGATGCCGAGCCCGGCGCCGACCCGGCCGCCCGGCCGTCGCGGCTGCTGCCGCCGGCCGGCGGCACGAACATCCGCTACGTCGTGATCCAGCCGGAGGCGGCAGAGGCCGGCCTGAGCACGGAGGAGCGGCGGGACGGCGCCCGGGCGTTCTTCGACAGCATGGGGGCCGGCGACGCCCTGGTGATGTCCATTCCCCACCCGCACGCGCACCGCACGCCGACGACCGACTACATCGTGATGCTGTCCGGCGAAGTGACGCTGATGCTCGAGGCCGGCGAGCGCCCCGTGCGGCCCGGCGACGTCGTCGTGCAGCGCGGGACCAGCCACGCCTGGGTCAACCGCGGCTCCGAGCCGGCGGTGTTCGTGGCCGTGATGTTGGACGCGGGTCGGCCCGACTGAAGGATCGCCAGCAGGGGAACGTAATGGTCTGAACAGGGAGAATGCCGGCACCGGCCGACCTTCGCAGTGTTCGGCAGTCATGCTAGTCAGGAACGCGACAGCACGCTCCAGATAAGCAACAGAACGGTGCTGCGGTGAAGGGAGGCTCGAACGGTGGCACACGTCTGCTCGAGCGCCGACCTCGGCGCCGACAAGGCCGCGGGCTGGGCGCGTCTGGTCGCGGACCAGTTCGCTACCGTCGACCTGTCCGTCGGCGACGCCGCGCGGTTCAACGGGACCTGGATACGCGGACAGCTCGGCTCACTCAGCATCAATCACATCTCGACGACGTTCGAACGCGCCGAGCGCACGGCCAGGCACGTCGCCGCCGATCGTTCTCCTTCCTTCGTTCTCGTCGACGTCAAGGAGGGCACGGTCTGCGTCGAGCAGTTCGGCCGCCAATACGCGCTCCACGCGGGCAACTACGCCCTGCATTTCGACGGCGCTCCCTTTCGGTACGGTCATGACAAGCCGGCGAGAGTGACCTGCATCAACATTCCGGCCGACCGGTTCTCGTCTTGGCTGTTCGACCCCACCCGTATCTGCGCCATGCCGCAAACGGGCGAGAGGGGGCTCGGGAAGCTGACCCTCGATTTTCTCCGATCCGCAATCGGCGAGAGCGAAGAGATCTCCGACGAGGCGGGGCACCGGGTCGCGACGCAGGTCGGCCAGCTTCTCGAGCTGCTCTTCGAGGCCAGCTGTGGCGACAAGCCTGTCGGCGGCTCGGCGATCCGGACGGCGCTGTTCCGGCGCGGCAAGGACGTCATCCATTCGCGCCTGCATGACGTCGGGCTCTCGCCCCAATCCATCGCCGATTCGCTCGGCATCTCGGTCCGTTACCTTCACCGGATCTTCCAGGAAGCCGACACCACGGTCGGAGAGGTGGTCCGGGAGCAGCGGCTGGAAGGCTGCTGGGCTCGGCTCGTCGACCGGCGCTGGGACCACGTCTCGCTCACGCAGGTCGGAAACACGGCCGGGTTCCGCAGCCAGGCTCAGTTCACG
>CALMTJ010000149.1:3634-18261 GCA_937872715.1 uncultured Methylobacteriaceae bacterium | reverse complement strand
TTCCAGAGGCGGTACGGGATGTCGCCCGGCGATTGTCGCGCGCGATCGCGCCCAGCGAGTTGATCCTCAGCGCCGCGCCTCCCGAAACCGGAGGACGCCGCGCCGATGCGCGATAGATCGCCGGTCATCGGTGGTTCGCCGTCTGCCGGCCCGGAGGCGGCAACGCGAACCGGGCCAGGGCCGAGCAGGCGCTCGCGACCGAGGGCATCGCCGGGTCCGGAGGGTCGATGCGCAACGGCCTCAAAGCATGGGCGATCGTGGCGGTCCTCGCGGCAGGGGCAGCGGCTTTCACGGGTCTCGCCTACGAGCGCGAGATACCGGCGGTCGCGAGGCCCGAGCCCGCGTCCTTCGACAAGGCCGTCGTTGAACGAGGACGGGTGCTCGCCAATTACGGCGACTGCTCAGCCTGCCATACGCGTCCGGGCGGCCCGGCCTTCGCGGGAAACCTCCCGATCAAGACGCCGTTCGGGACGATCCACACGACCAACATCACGCCGGACCCCGAGACCGGCATCGGAGCCTGGTCGACGGAGGCTTTCCGGCGCGCGATGAAGGCCGGCATCGACCGCCGCGGCGGCCATCTCTACCCGGCCTTCCCTTATGACAACTTCACCCGGGTCAGCGATCCGGACATCGACGCGATCTACGCGTATCTGATGTCAGGGGTCGACGCCGTGCGCGAGACGACGCATCCGCCCGACCTCGCCTTCCCGTTCAGCGTCCGCCCGCTGCTCGCGGTCTGGAAGGCGCTGTTCCTGGACCGGCGCCCGATCGCGCCGGACGCGTCCCGGACAGCGGCCTGGAACGAGGGTGCCTACCTGGTCGAGGGCCTGGGCCATTGCAGCGCATGCCACAGCCCCCGCAACCTGATGGGAGCGCAGACGAGCCCGGCCTATGGCGGCGGCAGCGCCGAGGGCTGGTACGCGCCTCCCCTGAACGGCCAGGCGCTCTCGCGGCAACCTTGGACGAGAAACGAGCTCGTCACCTACCTGATGGACGGCTGGCACGGGCGCCACGGCATGTCGGCCGGGCCGATGACGCCCGTCGTCGACGCCCTGCACAAGCAGAACGAGATCGACGTCTTCGCGATCGCCGATTACGTCCTCGCGTTGCGGGACGGGGAGAAGCCGCTGGATGCGGAGGCCGTGCGGGCGGCCGCGCTGAAGCTCGAGTGGGGGCATCCGGATGCGCCGGCAGTGCCGCCCGAATTCGGCGCGGGCGCCAGGATCTTCGCGGCCCGGTGCACGTCCTGTCACCGCAGCGGCGGGGCGACGGTGCCCTTGGCGCTGCAAACGTCGGTCAACGCGCCTGTGCCGGACAGCGTGAAGCGCGTGATCGCCGACGGCATCAGGCCGCCGGCCGGATCCCTCGGGCGATCCATGCCGGCCTTCGGGCAGCAGCTATCTGAAGCGGAGATCGACGCCGTCGCAAGCTTCGTGCGGGCTCGCTTCGGCACAGGACGACGCCTCGACTGACGCGGGCGCCCTCCGGCATTGCGAGGAGGCGCAGCCGACGAAGCAGCCCATGGGTCGGACGCGCGCCCTGGCTTGCTTCGCTACGCTCGCAATGACGGGGCGGCTCGCTTCTCGGCCGCGCGTCAGGCCCAGGACAGGTCGTGGTCGCGAAACGGCGTCGACCGAAGCCGCCTGCCCGTCGCGAAGTAGATCGCGTTGGCGACGGCCGGCGGCGTCGGCGGGCCGGCGGGCTCGCCGAGACCACCCCATTTCGCGCCGCCCGAGGAGGCGAAGATCGTCTCGACCAGCGGGTTCTGGTGCATGCGGACGAGATTGTAGGTGTCGAGGTTCGTGTTGGTGAACCGACCGGCTTCGAGGTCGAGCCCGCCCAGCCAGGCGTGGGACAGCTCCCAGCAGACCGATCCCTCGCATTGCTCGGCACCCGCATGCGGATTGATCACCCGGCCGGCATCCATCACCATCAGCACCTTATCGACCGTGAGCCGGCCGCGGCGGCTGACGTTGACCGTAGCGCAAGCCGCGGCGATCGTGCCGTAGCATTCGACGACCGCGACGCCCATGCCTTCACCCTTCGGCAGGTCGGTCCGGAAGCCGCTCTTCTCCTTCAGCGTCCTGAGCACGAGCTGCCAATCCGCCATGCCCTCGGTCATCTTCAGGCGCCACTCGAGCGGATCCCATCCGCCCGCGAGCGCCATCTCGTCGGCGAACACCTCCGTCACGAAGCCGGTCTGGTTCGCGCCCGGCGCGCGGTGCGTGGCGCTCGGGACGTGAGTCTTGGCGTTGTGACGCTCGTGGTGGCGGTGCGGGATCCTGTACGGCATCGTGCTGATGCCGTAATCGGCCGTGACGGGGCCGACCTGGTTCGCACCGTCGATCGAGAACCACGCGGCCCGCGTGAAGAGCGCGGTGGGCAGCCCCTCCTCGCCGATCGCGGCGCTCAGTCTCGCGACCAGGAGCGGGCGCTGCTTGCCCTGCGCGATGTCTTCCTCGCGGCTCCAGAGGACCTTGACCGGCTTGCCCATGTCCCTCGACAGCTCGGCCGCCTGGCGGGTCACCGCCGTGCCCCCCGCGCCGTTGCCGCCGAAGCCGCCGCCGAGGAACATGGTGTGGGCGAAGACCGTCTTCGGATCGCGGCCGAGCTGGTCGGCGACCAGCAGCACGGCGGAGGACTGATCCTGCGTCGGTGACCAGACGTCCACCCGGTCGGGCTGCACGTGGACCGTCGCGTTGATCGGCTCCATGCGGGCATGGGCCTCGAACGGCCGCTGGAAGGAGGAGGTCACGCGCCTGCTCGACCGCTCGATGAGGTCGGCCGCGAGCGGATCCGCCTTGCCGCTGACGAGACCCTGCTGGTCCATGAGCCGGTGGCCGTGCGCATAGCAGCTGGCCGTATCTGTCGAGGCGCCTTCGCCGAGATCCCACCTGATCGGCAACCGGTCGAGCGCCGTCTTGGCCTGGTACCAGCTCTCCGCCACCACCGCGACGGCGTCCTGCATGTCGGACCCCATCTCCAGCACGCGCAGGCCTTCGGGCATCTTCGACCTGTCGCGCTTGACCGCGGCGGCCCTGAGGGCAATGACCCGCAGGATGCCGGGCCGGTCCCTGATGGCATCAGGGTCGAAGCTCACCAGCGTGCCGCCCGGCACCGGGCAGGCCTTGACCGCCGCGTAGACCATCCCCGGCACGCGCGTGTCGATGGCGTATTGCGCGCTGCCGTCGACCTTCTGCGGGATGTCGAGGCGCTGGACCCCCTTGCCGAGCAGCCACCACTTCGCCGGGTCGGTCTGGATCGCCGGCTCCTCGTCGAGCCTTATCCGGGCGGCCGCTTCGGCGAACTCGCCGTAAGTCGCGCTCTTGTCGCCCGCCGTCAGGGTGCCGAGCTTCGCCTCGACGGCGGAGCGGGGCACGCCCCAGGCCGCGGCGGCCGCCTGCTTCAGGCGCTCGCGCGCCGAGGCGCCCGCGCCCATCAGATGGGGATGCTGAAGCCGCACGAGCTGCGAGCCGTGCGTGCTCATGACCTTGTACTCGCGGTTGTTGCGCAGGTGCCGGTTCGCGTCGGCGAATTCCGTCTTGATGCCGGCCCAGTCCACGTTCAGCTCTTCTGCGATCAGCAGCGCCACCGACGTGGCCCCGCCTTGCCCCATTTCCGTATGCGGGATTCGGAGGGTGACGGTGTTGTCGCGGTCGATGACGATCCAGGCATTGATTTCCGTGCCGCTCGCCGCCGTCGTCGCTTGCGATCCGGCCGGTATGCTGGCCGCGGAGGCCTCGGGCAGGTGGAAGCCGAGCGCCAATCCGCCCCCGATCGCGACGGAGGTCCTGATGAGCGAGCGGCGAGACAGATGGGTCAAGGTCGCCTCCTACGACTGCGCGATCTCGGCCGCCCGGTGGATCGCCTGCCGGATCCGCTGGTAGGTGCCGCACCGGCACAGGTTGTCGGCCATGGCGGCCTCGATCTCTGCGTCCGTCGGGTTCTTGCGCTCGGCAAGCAGGGCCGAGGCGGACATGATCTGCCCGCTCTGGCAATAGCCGCATTGCGGCACGCCGATCTCGATCCAGGCTTTCTGGACGGGGTGCGAGCGCGTCGCCGACAGCCCCTCGATCGTGGTGATCTGCCGGCCAACAGCGGCCGAGGCCGGAAGCTGACAGGCCTTGGTCGCCTGTCCGTCGAGGTGGATCGTGCAGGCGCCGCAGCGCGCGATCCCGCAGCCATACTTGGTACCCGTCAGCCCGATCGTGTCGCGCAGCACCCAGAGCATCGGCGTCTCCGGATCGACGTCGACCCTCGTCTCGCGGCCGTTGATGGCGAGCGTCAGTTGCATCGGATGTTCCTCTTCACCCGGCGGCATGCGCTCTTTCGAGTGACGCCGCTTGCCGGCCGAGCCCGAGCAGCGTCGAGGCCGTGCCGCCGTTGATCGCCGCCCGTTCCTTGTCCGAGAGGCCCGTGAGCTGGTTGGTGAGAACGTAGGGGTCGACGTCGCCGACGGGGAAATCCGATCCGAGCAGGACCCGGTCGTACCCGACCGTCTCGATCAGCCGCGCCAGCGTGACCGGGTCGTAGACGCAGGTGTCGAAATACAGCCGGCGCAGGTAGTCGCTCGGCATTCCCTTGATATTGACGGTCGTGAAGGGCTTGTTCGTGACGTTGCGGTTCAGCCGCCCCATGAACAGCGGCAGGTAGCCGCCGCCGTGCGACACGATGATCTTGGCGTCCGGAAAGCGGTCGAGGGTCCCCTCGTAGATCAGGGACGAGATGAACTTGGTTTCCTCGATGGGCTGGCCGATCGAGTTCCAGAGGCTATATTGCTGGAACCACAGGTCCTGGACGCCGTCCGGATGGACGATCACGACGAGCCCGAGAGCCTCCACCTGCCGCCAGAAGTCGTGGAAGCGCGGCTGCCCGAGATAGACGCCCTTGGCACTGGCCGGGGCGTTCACGATCGTGAGCCCGAGGGAGGCGCGGCACCGCTCGAGCTCGGCCATCGTCAGCGCGAGATCCTGGAAAGGGAGCACCATGGTGCCGACGAAGCGATCCGGCGCCGACGCGACCCACTCAGCCATCCGGTCGTTCATGAGGCGGCAAAGCCGCGCATCCTCCTCCGCGCTCGCCCAGAACGTCCCCTGGATGACCGTGGAAGCCGCCAGGACGTGCACGTCGACCGCCCGGCGGTCCATCTCGGCGAGATGGGCATCGGGCTTCAGCATCATCTCGAAGGTCTTCTCCCGAGGCGATCCTTTCGCCCTTTCTTCGGCCGGAACGGTGCCGAAGCCGGTGAGCACCACCTTGTCGCGCGACAGATCGAGGATCGTCTCGTGCAGGACGTGCGCGTGGACGTCCACGGTCGGCGGAGAGGAGGTCATCGGCGGCCCGATCCTGTGGACGAAGCGGTGTTCTCCCCGGTGCCGGCGGCGTACGGCCCGAGCGTCAGGGCCAGGGCCGCGCAGGTCAGGAGGACGACGACGTTGACCGCGAGCGCCGTCCCGTAGCCGCTCGCGCCCTGGATCAGACTGACGATGAACGGTCCGGCGGCCGTGCCGACGGTCACGAGGGACCACAGCGTCGCGTAGATCGTGCCGTAGACCGCGAGCTTGAAATATCGGCTCGTCAGGTAGCCCAGCACGTCGACGTCGGCGCCGATGCCGAGCCCCACGGCAACGGCCGCGAGCATCAGCGGCCAGCCGGTTGCGTCCAGCGCCATCGCGGCGCACCCGACCGCCGGAATGACGAAGAACAAGGCGGCTATGTAAGGCCCGTGAAGCCTGTCCAGGAGGAATCCGCCGACCAGTCGCCCGGCCACGATGGCGCCGCCGGCCAGCGACAAGGCCGAGGCGGCCGTGCTTCCCGATACGCCGCGATCCGTGAGCAACGCGACCATGTGCCCGACGACGCCCTGCATGGCCGCGATGGAGAGGAGAAAGATGATCCCGAGCGTCCAGAAGCGACGGGTCTTCAGCGCCTCCCATACGATCTCACCCCTGGTCTCCGTCCGAACCGCTCCGTCGCCGCTCCCGACGACGGGCAGCGCGTCCGTCCCCGGGCGAACCCGAACGAAGAACAGGAAGGCCGGGACGGCCAAGGCCGCGATGGCCGCCCCGAGCGCGATGTAGGCGGAGCGCCACCCGTAATTGGCGGCGATGTACTGCGCGTATTGCGGAACGAGGACGCCGCCGACACCGATGCCGCTGACGCCGATTCCGAGCGCCAGCCCTCGGTTCTTGTCGAACCAGCTCGTGATCGCCTTCGAGTACGGGATGGGCGTCTGGGCGATGCTGAAGAGGCTGGACGCGATGTTGAGCGGGTAGACGAGCAGTTGCGTCTGCGGGCTCAGAAGGGAGAACGCCGCCATCGTGCCCGCCCAGAGCAGGACGCATGGGATCGATACGGCCCTGATCCCGTAAAGCTCGATCAGGCGTCCGAAGAACGGGGTTGCCAGCATCTGGAGGATGTTCCCGACGAGATAGGCGAAGCCGATCGTCTGCCGCGACAGGTCGGCCCCCTCGGCCGTCGGTTTCAGCAAAACCGAGAATGCGAAGGTCTTCACCACACCCGACCCGACGACGAGGCCGAGAACCGACCCGCCGACGACGAGCCAGCCGGCGAGGGAAGTCTCGGCTCTTGGACGAGCTAGGGTGGCCGTCGCAAGCGTCAAACCCTCTCCTCCCTCGTTCGGCTCTGGCCGGATGTCTTGCGGGTTCGATTTGTCGACGGCAGCCGCGGTCCCGCAGCCACCCGGACGCGCGTCAGACCCGGTTCCTGATCCCGTGAACGCCGTAGGACGTGTCCTTCACCGTGAAGAACACGACGTCGCCGTCCGAGCTCGCCCGGCCCGAGTGAAGGGTATCGGCCGGCATGTAGAGGACGGTTCCGGGCTCCGCCCTGACCTCCACGCCCCCGATGACGGCGTGGTAGACGCCTTCGAGGATGTACGTCCATTGCTCGTTCGGGTGGGAGTGGGCCTCCGCCCCGGTGCCGGCCGGCAGGCGGACGCGCGCCACGAGCATCCGCTCGCCTTCGAAGGCGGAGCCGTTCGCGGTCGAGTAGTCGGAACCGATGTCGAAGCCGGAGCCGCCGACCATGTCGAAGTGGTACTCGCCCGGGCCGGCCCGGACCGGCTTCGGAGGAGGAGGCGGCGCGACGTTCGTCGCGAAATTGCCCGTCAGATCTGCCATGCGTGTCTCCCGACGCGTCGTCTTGCGCTCAAGTCGGCTTCGGCGACCAGAAATCGGGGCGGGCGAGGGCAGACTGGCAATCGGTGTCGGCGCCGCATGCGCGAGCGCGCAACGGTTGGGGCGCTGGACGGCGCCGAGAGCCGGGCCGCTCGCCGCTGCGCGCTTGCTGCCGCCGTTGCCCGCGCATGCGGCACGGACGCTCTGAATGAACCGTTGTCGCGGGGCGCAATCCCGGAGAAACTGGCGCGGACGGATGGACCTTGCGCGTAGCATGGCGCGTCGGAAAGTCGACGTCTGCCTTCGCGCGGCGACAGCGTAGTCGCTGAAGTCGCATTCGGCCCTCGTGCGCGGCGTCAGGTCCGGCGTGCCCGACGGTCTCCTGAAGGCAGGCGCGGCCGGCATCTGCGCCACGGCGGGGGCTCGCCAACCGGGAGAACCAAGATGAGTCTGCGCGCGCTGGGCTATGTCGGCGTCCGGTCCCGCCATCTGGACGATTGGGCGACCTTCGCCACGAGGCTCCTCGGCATGGAGGAGGTGGATTCGCCGCGCGGTGCGCGGGCGTTCCGGATGGACGATCACAAGCAGCGGCTCGTCGTCGAGACGAACGGGTCGGACGGCGCCGGCTTCGTCGGCTGGGAGGTCGAGGATACGGGCGCGCTCGACGGCCTCGCGGCACGCCTGGAGGCGCATGGCGTCCACGTGTCGATCGGCTCGGCCGCCCTCGCCGCCGAACGACGGGTCGCGGGCGTGATCTCCTTCCGCGATCCCGCAGGGCATCGGCTGGAGGCGTTCCACGGCCCGGAGATCGCCTCCCGGCCGTTCCGGCCCGGACGTCCCATTTCCGGCTTCCGGACCGGCGCGCTCGGGATGGGACACGTCGTGATGAATGTCAGGGACGTGGAACCCTTGTTGCCGTTCTACCGCGATATCTTGGGTTTCCGGGTCACGGATTACGGCCTCACGCCCTACAAGCTGTACTTCTTCCACCTGAACAATCGCCACCACAGCTTCGCCATGGTGGGCTCGGGCAGGGAGACCTTCCATCATCTCATGGTGGAGCTGTGCAGCCTGGACGACGTCGGCCAGGGCTACGACCTCGCCCAGCTCGAGGAGGGGCGCGTCGCCTACACGCTGGGCCGCCACACGAACGACCACATGACATCCTTCTACGCCCAGACGCCGTCGGATTTCTTCGTCGAGTACGGCTGGGGCGCCCGCGAGATCGATCCCGCGACCTGGGCGGCCCACGAGACGACGGACGGGCCAAGCCTATGGGGTCACGAACGCCTCTACCTCGAGGAGGAGAAGCGAGCCCGGTTCCGCGATATGCGCCTGGACGCGGCGAGCCGGGGGGTGCGGGCGGCCGATCCGCATTGCGCGTGGCTGGACGCGGTCATCGCACGCGAGTGAAGGCGCTGGGCCGAGGTCGCCGCCTTTCGACTACGTCCTGTCGCTCGAGGTGGAGTTGCAGTTCACCCGCTTTCGTGGACACCGACCCGCCGCGACCGAGAAGCCCGGCCGGCCCGGACCTCGCCGATCGCAACTTCACGGCCGACGCCTCGAACCGGCTCTGGGTGGCGGACCCGAAGGGCAGCGCGGAGCAGCAACATCGCCTTCGTGCCGACGCTGGCCGGCTTCCTGTACCTCGCCATCGTCCTGGATGCCTGGAGCCGCCGGATCGTCGGCTGGTCCATGGCCAACCATCTAGGAACCGAGCTCGTGCTCGACGCCTTCGATATGACGCTCGGGCAGCGCCGGCCGCCTGCAGCAGCGTCCAGCTCTCATCGCCCGGTCCACCCACAGCATCACGATCAGGCCGGGATGGACGGGCTCGCGGGCAGCGAGCCGCCGAAAGTCCCGCGCGTCCTCGGTGACGATGAGCCGCGTGCGACCGTGGAACGTTAGCTCGGCCTGATCAGACCTACGGCTTCGGGGTGGCCGCCTGCGCCGCTATCACGGCGAGCCAATGCGCGACATGGACGATCGTGGTCCGGGCCGAGTGGCCGGTTCGGAGCAGCGAGACGGTGACGGTCGGCATGAGTGATCCCGATCATCGTCGACCGCCATCCGATGGGTCGTCGCCCGACAGTGGCAGGTCGCCTCAGCCGGTGCACATCACGGAAACCCTGGGCGCAACGGTCCGAGCAAGTGGTGAACGGGGCTCTACTGGCTGCGCGAGCTAGAGCTGACAGGCGGCGGCCGTGCTCGAACACCTCCGGCCGTTCGCTCGTCCGGAGGGTCGGCCGCCCGCCGGAATCGTGCTCACCGGGCTTGCTCCAATCCGGCCAGCAGCGCCGGTCCGTCCGTCACGAAGCCGAAGCAGCGGCGGATGTTGTAGAGGGTTGCGGCCGTGCAGAAAGCCGGCGAGGTGGTGGCCGCGCAATCCTCGACCAGGAGGCAGTCGTAGCCGAGAAAGTTCGCGTCCTGCAGCGTGCACATCACGCATTGGTCGAGGTTCACGCCGCCGAACAAGAGGGTTTGGACACGCAGATTGCGCAGGATCGAGTCGAGCGGCGTGTCCGGGAAGCCGGACATGCGGAACTTGCTGACCGAAATGTCGCCGGGCTCGGGCGCGAGCTCGTCGACTACCGCGGCCGCCCAACTGCCGGCTTCGAGCACCCGGGCCCCGGTCCGCGGCAGCGGCGAGCCGAGCCCCGCGTTCGCGCCGAAGGGGTCGTAGACGTGGTGTAACGCCGGGCTGAGATTAAGCCGGTCCGGCCGATTGCCCCAGTTCACCCAGACGATCGGCACGCCGGCGCGCCGCAAGGCCGGCAGGAGCCGGCGCAGGGGCGCGATCGGCGCGCGGGCAGGCGATACGTCGACCCCGATGCCGGCGAGCCACCCGTCCGGATGGCAGAAGTCGTTCTGCATGTCGACGACCAGAATGGCGGTGCGGGCGATGTCGATGGTGATGTCGCGCTCGCCGTCGCGCATCGTCGCGGGTCTGGGCGGGGCGGCGTCGCGCAACAGCGATGCGCGCGCCTCGTCGACGCGCCAAAGGTTGCGCGAGCTGGAGCCGAGCGGGCGCATCGCCGTCACCCTCCGCGCAGCACGCGGAGATCCTCCGCGTCGAGGTCTACCGGCTCGCCGCCGCGGATCAGTTCGGCGAAGCCCTCGTTCGGCGTCATGACGGTCAGCGTATAGAGCTTGCCCGTGCCGGTGTTCTCGACCACATGCTCCGAGCCCGGTCGAAGGAGAAGGGCATCGCCTTTCTTGATCGGCATCGTCTTGCCGTCGCAGCGGGCGAGGCCCTCCCCCTCCAGCACGTAGAAGAACTCGTGCGCGGCGGCATGCTCGTTGGGAGGGGTGGCGCCGCCGACCGTGAATATCTCGATGACGAAAATGTTGTCGATGTCATCCTTCGGCCCATCGAACAACATTGCGAAGTAGTTCGTGTCGCCTGGCCCGATCCGGAAGGCCTTGGCGGATTCAGGATTCTCGAAGCTGTACGGCAGCATAGGGTCTGTCTCCTGTGTTGGAAGCGGGACGGCGCCCTGACGGCGTTGCTGGCCGGATCGACCCGCAGGGCGGATGCGGCCCGTGCTGCTCGACGGCACCGACCGGCCGGACCGCGAGGACCCGTTCCATGCCGATGTCGGCGAAGTCCCGGGTCGGAAAGATCCCGCCACAAAAAGGGGGGGACGGTTTCAGCATCTGGCCGCCTTCGAAGGCCTGCCGGACGTCTCCTCGAATCCGGCTCGCAGGGCCACCGCCTGGTCCGTGAGCGGCACGGGGAAGAGCCGGCGCCGGCGCAGCAAACGACCGAGCTGACCGGTGCCGATGACGAGCGCCGTCAGCACGAGCACGACGACCTGCATCGCGTTGATGTCCGGGCGGAGCTCGCGCCGGAACTCGGATGCCACGATGAGCGACAGCGGCTGCGTGCGGCCCGACAGGAACGTCGCGATCGTCAGGTCCGCGAGCGACAGGATGACGCCCACCGAATAGGCGCCGCCGAGCGCGCCCTTCAGGTGCGGCAGCATCACGAAGCGGAAGCTCTTCCACGGCGTCGCGCCGAGATCGCGCGCCGCTTCGGTCAGCCGATGGTCGAAGCGGAGGAGCATCGCGGCGACGAGAACGGTCGCGAACGGCGCGGCGACCAGGGCCTGCGCGAGGATCAGCGTGACGGCGCCCCGGTCCCATCCGATGAGGCTCAGGAGCATGGCCTGCGCGATCGCGAGAACGCTCTTCGGAACCAGGAACGGCAGGAGCACGAGCGCGAGGAACGCGATACGCCAGGGTAGCCGCGGCGCGGTCAGCGCGAGCGCGGCCGCCAAGCCGACCACCATCGCGAGGAAGCCGACCGGCTGCGCCACGAGCAAGCTCGTCAGGAGCCCGTGCAGGAATGCGGCGTTCCCCGCGAGCGCGGCATACCAGCGAAGGCTGAAGCCGGTCAGCGGAAAGGCCATCAAGGGCGAGGCGTTGAAGGAGAAGACGACGAGGACCAGCAGCGGCAGGTAGAGGACCGCCGCCGCCGTCCCCAGGGTGATCGTGTCGGATCGCCTCACGGCGCGCGCCACAGGACCGCCCGTGCGCTGCGGGACAGCAGGACGAGGGCCGCCCCCGCCGCCGCGACGGCGAAGAGCGCGGCGAGGAGAGCCAGCGCCAGCGCCGAGGCCATCGGCCAGTCGAACGCGGTGCCGAACAGGTTCTCGATCAGGGCCATCGCGGTGGCTCCGGAGGTGCCGCCGAGCAGGCTCGGCGTCAGCATCTCTCCGGCGGCGAGCGTGAAGACCGTGAAGACGCCCGCGGCGAGGCCGGGCAGGGTGAGGGGGAAGACGATCCGGAAGAAGGCGTCGAGAGGCCGCGCACCCAGGTCTCGCGCCGCCTCGATGAGCCGGGGCTCCACCGTCTCCGCGGCCACCCAGAGGGAGAGGATCATGAAGGGCGCGTTGTTGTAGGCGAGGACGAGCCCTGTCGTGAACGGCGAGAACAGCAGGAACGTCAGCGGACTTTGCGTGAGGCCGAGCGCCTGCAGCGCGCTGTTGACGAGCCCCTCGGCACCGAGCGTGACGCGCCAGGCGTAGATGCGCACGACCTCACCCGTGTAGAGCGGCGTGAGGAGAACGACGAGGGCCGGGCCCTTCAGGGAGGGCGGCAGCCGCCTGAGCGCGAGCGCGATCGGGTAGCCCATCAGGGCGGTGGAGACGGCGGTCGCGGCGCCCGAGAGGAGCGCCTTCCCGATCAGGACTGCGTAGATCGGCGTGCCCGCCAGCTCGATCCAGGTGCGGGCCGAGACCGCCGGCACCAGGTCAAAATCGTCCACGCGAAAGACGCTGAGGACCGCCAGCACCACGATCGGCGCGAGGCTGCCCAGGCCGAACAGGAGCGCGACCGGGACGGCGAGGTGCTCGCGGCGGAGGCGCGGCGGCAGGGTCATCGCGCCATCCGGGTGACGAAGCACTGGTCCGTCTTCAGCCAGAGCGAGACACCCGACCCCGGCGGCGGCGCCCGATCGGCGGTGAATTGGAGCGTAATCCCCCCGTCGACGATGGCGGTGACGAGGCTCTGTCCGCCCTGATAGATCGCGTGCAGGACGGAGCCCGCATAGCGACGCTCGGTCCCCGGGGCGGCTCGGTCGCGATCGCCTGCGGCCGCACGGTGAGCACGCCGGTCGTCCCAGGGGTCAGCCCCGTGACGGCCGGCGCCGTCACGGCTCCGAAGGGCGCCTCGATCGTGGCGGAGCCGCCTTCGACCGATCGGACGAGGCCAGGCACGAGCGTCGATCCACCGATGAACGCGGCGACGAAGCTGTCGGCGGGTCGCTCGTAGACCTCTTCGGGCGTCGAAACCTGCGCGACGCGGCCTCGATCGAGCACGACCACGATGTCGGAGAGCGCGAACGCTTCGTCCTGATCGTGCGTCACGTAGACGAACGCGATGTTGAGACGGCGCTGCAGCGCCTTCAGTTCGAGCTGCAGATGGACGCGCATCGCGCGGTCGAGGGCGGAGAGAGGCTCGTCGAGCAGCAGGAGCCGGGGTTCGGCGATGATAGCCCGGGCGACCGCGACGCGCTGCTGCTGGCCGCCCGACAGCTGGTGCGGATAGCGTCCGCCGAACTCGCCCATGTGGACTGCGCCCAGCGCGCGGGACACCCGCGTCGCGATGTCCGGCACGCCGCGCCGCATCCGCAGGGCAAACGCGACGTTCTCGGCAACGGTGAGATGCGGGAACAAGGCGTAGCTCTGGAACACGGTGTTGACCGGCCGGCGTTCGGGAGGATCCTGCGCCAGCGAGACTCCGTCGAGAAGCAGCGCGCCCGCATCCGGCGCCTCGAAACCGGCGATGGTGCGCAGGATCGTGGTCTTCCCGCATCCGGACGGTCCGAGGAGAGTGACGAAGGCGCGCTCCGGGATGTCGAGGTCCACGCCGTCGAGCGCCATTGCGGCGCCGTACCGCTTGACCAGCCCCCGGATCGAGAGAAGCACCGGGGACGAGGCGGGCGAGCGGACTCGTCCGGCCGGACACGAGGTGGGAACGTGTGGCGCCTTGGCGGAAAGACTCACGGGCAGAGGACCGACCTTAGGACGCCTTCACTTCGTTCCACACCTTCAGCCATTCCGCGTAATTGTCCGGCGCGATGGGCCACAGGAACGAGTCCATGACGGACAGATCGTCCACGAAGATGTCTGCCTGCTTTTCCTTCGACAGAGTGTCCCGGATGATCGAGGACGAGGTCGCGTAATTGCCCTTCTCGGCGATCTGGCTCGCGTAATCCGGACCGAGCAGGTAGTTGATGAACTTGTAGCCGAGCTCGGCCTTCTCGTCGGAGATCGAGGCCGGCATGGCGAAGCAGTCGCACCATCCCATGATTCCCACCTTGGGCTTCGCCATAGCGACCGGCATCTTTCCCTTCAGCTCGTCATACGGCACGCGCCACGAGAAGGCGCAGGCCACCTCGCCGGTGGCGAAGAGGTTGGTGAGATCGCCGATGGTCTGCCAGTAGGTCCGGAGCAGGGGCTTCTGCGCGACGAGGGCTTTCTTGGCCTCCGCCAGCTCGCTCGCGTTCAGGGCGAAAACCCTCTCCCGCGGCACGCCGACGTGGAGCGCGGCGATCGCGATCGCTTCGAGCGCGTAGTCGCGCATCGCGAGCTGCCCCTTGTATTTCGGGTCGAAGAGGGTCGCGTAGCTGGCCTCGCCCTGAATCTTGTCGGTCCGGTAGACGATCGGATTGAGGCCCCACAGGTAGGGCACGGCGTAGGTCGCACCGTTCTGCCCCTTGACCTTGTCGGTGCTCGCGAAGGGCGGGTACATCTGCGACCGGGTCGGGATCTTCGCGAGATCGAGCGGCTTCAGGACGCCCGCTTTCACGTAGCGCCACGCGCCGTTCAGCGACGGATTCACGATGTCCCAGTCGGACGCCGCGCCCGTGCGCAAGGCCGCGAACTGCGCGTCGTCGCTGCTGAGGTAGGACTCTCGGACCCTCACACCGGTCAGCGCCTCGAACCGCGTCACGTATTCCGGCTTGCCGTTCGAATCCCA
>CALMTJ010000149.1:0-3624 GCA_937872715.1 uncultured Methylobacteriaceae bacterium | reverse complement strand
GCGCCCAGACCAGTTCGGCCGGCGCCGCCCGGGCAGGTCGGTGAGAGCCGAAGAGCGTCAGGCCGGATGCGGCGGCGGCTGTCGTGATGAAAGTGCGGCGCGATGGCGACATGGGCGGATCCCTCGGGACGGACGGCGCGTGCTGCTCGATCGCGGCTCCGCAGGGGCGTCAGCCGAACATCACCGCGACCACGATGCGGCGTCACGATGCCGAGTTCTCACGCAACGAGAGAAGCCCACCCACGGGCAGGTTGGTCATAACATTCGTGTTATGACGCGGCGCGGACCTCGAGCCCTCGAAGAGCTTGCCCCGTATCCGTCTCGCGTACCGCCTGTGCGACGATCGAGCGAAGCCAACGGACGGCGGGGCTCGTATGGTTGCGATCGTGCCAGAGCTGATGAAACCGCATGGGCGGGAAGAAGGTCGGCGCCGGGACGACGTCGATGGGCCAGCGGCGCGCGTGGTACTCGGCGAAACGCCGCCCGGTCGTGAACACGAGATCGCTTTCCACCACCACGTTGGGGACGAGGTTGAACTCCGGGACCGTCGCGTGGATGACGCGACGGTATCCGGCGCGCGCCAGCTCGCCGTCGATCGGACCCGCCTCCCTCACGGAACTGGGGTGGGGCGCGAGATGACGAAGGCCGAGATATTGCTCGAGACTGATGGTGCCGAGCCGACCGACGGGATGCCGATGTCGCGCCATCAACACCACTTCGTCATCGTAAAGCGGCGCGAGCCGGAGGTGCTCGGGCGGGGCCGGAGAGTTATCGATCACGAGATCGATCTCCCAGTGCTTCAACGCGTCTGACACGTCGAAGGCTGGGTCGATGGACCGGAATCGCACGCGCAGGCCGGGTCCAGCCTCCGCCGCAAGCGCGATGATGCGCGGCACGAGCGCCACCGCCAAGCAATCGGCGCAGGCGATGGTGAACACGCGGATGGCCCGCGCGGGCACGAACGTCGCCGTCTCCCGCGCGATGCCGTCGAGCTGGTCGAGGATGTCGGCCAGTATGTCCCGCGCGGCCAATCCTCTCTCGGTCGGCACCAACCCTGGGCCGCTGCGCACCAGCAGCGGGTCGGCGAACACGGAGCGCAACCGCCTGAGCACACGGCTGACGGAGGGTTGGGGCAGGTTCAGGCGCTCCGCGACGCGGGTCACGCTGCAGTCGCTCAGCAGATGCCGCATGATCACGAGATGGCCGATGTCCAGCGCGTGAAGGTCCGTGCTCGCCATTCTTGCACCCTGGACGTCGCAGGAAGCTTGCATTTACCGTGCCGTGCTCCTTTCAAAGCTGGAGATAAGGGTTGGCCGCGGCCTGTCCCGTGGACACGATCCGTCCGATGGGCCGGGTTCGGCGTTCCGCAAGGCGGCTGTGGTGCGGAAAGTGTCGCGGGCATCCGGAGATTGGGCAGATTGAGCCAAGCCCTTCAACGGGCTGTCGGCTTCGAGATATGTTCGGCCAGAGACGATGGAGGCCAGCACCGGCCTAAACGCCATCTTCTTTCGCGCCCGTACGGTTCGCGACTGGCATCGACTTGCCCCGTCTGAGCGGGGCACGGCGGAAGAGTTCAGCATCCGTCGTGCCGAGACGATCGTCAGGGCTCTCCGGCCACGAGAGATTGTGGTGGTTGGCCTCGGGACGCTTAATCGCATCACGAAGGGTGATGGCGAGATCGCTGTCCAAACGGATCGCCGCATGCTCGCGAGGTGCGGCGAGCTGTGGGGCTCGCCCGCCATCGGCATTGTCCATCTAAGCGGGGCGCGCGTCAGTCGCGAGGATTGGGATCGCCTCGCCGCGTATGTGCGAGGCATATGATAGCCTACATATTCCTATTATCGATCTCCACGATTCTCGTCGCTTGAACCCCGTGCTGGCACGATGCATGCTGCCGCCCGGCCGGTCCGGCATTGTGGTCGGGAGGGAGTAGCCTATGTCGCTCGTCACGGATCGTCGTACGGTCCTCAAGGGCCTCGGGAGCGCAGCGGCGGCCGGCTCGTTCGCGGCGCCCGCGCTCTCCCAGGGCGCCAATGCCCGCACGCTCCGCTTCGTGCCCCAGGCGAACCTCGCCAATTTCGACCCGATCTGGGGGACGCAATACGTCGTCCGCAACGCCGCCGCCTATGTCTGGGACACGCTCTACGGCGTGGACGAGAAGCTCCAGCCGCAGCGCCAGATGGTGGAGCGCGAGGAGGTCTCGGCCGACGGCCTCACCTGGACGTTCCGGCTCCGGCCGGGCCTGAAGTTCCACGACGGCGAGCCGGTCCTGGCCAAGGACGTGGTGGCCAGCATGGTCCGCTGGTCGGCCCGCGACCCGATGGGCCTCATGATCCGGGCGCTCCAGAGGGAGATCGCGGCCGTCGACGACCGGACCTTCCGGTGGGTGCTGTCGAAGCCCTATCCGAAGATGCTGCTCGCGCTCGCCAAGAACAACGCGCCCTGCTCCTTCGTGATGCCGGAGCGCATCGCCCAGACGGACCCGTTCAAGCAGATCACCGAATTCGTCGGCTCCGGCCCCATGCGCTTCGTCCGCGACGAATGGGTGCCGGGCGCCCGGGCCGTGTTCGCGAAATTCGCCGATTACGTGCCGCGCGACGAGAAGGCGTCCTGGCTCGCGGGCGGCAAGCGAATCCTGGTCGACAGGGTCGAATGGGTGATCATGCCGGACCCGGCGACCGCGGCCGCGGCCCTGCAGAACGGCGAGGTCGATTGGTGGGAGAGCCCGATCTCCGACCTCGTGCCGCTGCTCCGCCGCAACCCGAACGTCAGCGTCGACATCGCCGACCCTCTGGGCAATATCGGCGCGTTCCGGATGAACACGCTCCACCCGCCCTTCGACAACGTCAAGGCGCGCCGGGCCGTCCTCACCGGGATGAGCCAGGAAGACTACATGCGGGCGCTCGTCGGCGACGACGACAAGCTCTGGAAGCCGCTGCCCGGCTATTTCACGCCCGACACGCCGCTCTACAACGAGGAAGGCGGCGACGTCCTGAAGATGGGCAACATCGCGGCGGCGAAGAAGCTGCTCGCGGAATCCGGCTACAAGGGCGAGCCCGTGGTCTGCGTGGTGGCGCAGGACCAGCCCATCACCAAGGCGTTCGGCGAGGTCACGGCCGATCTCTTGAAGAAAATCGGCTTCAACGTCGATTTCGTCGCGACCGATTGGGGCACGACCGGCCAGCGCCGGGCGATGAAGAACCCGCCCGGCCAGGGCGGCTGGAACATGTTCCATACCTGGCACGCGGGCGCCGATTGCATCAACCCGGCCGCCTACACGGCCATCCGGGCGAACGGCGACAAGGCCTGGTTCGGCTGGCCGGATTCCCCGAAGGTCGAAGCCGACATCGTGGAATGGTTCGACGCCAAGAGCCTCGAGGAGGAGAAGACCGCGATGAAGAAGCTGAACGGGGACGCGCTCGACTATGTCGTCTACGCCCCGACCGGCTTCTTCCTGTCCTACCAGGCGTGGCGGAAGAACGTGGAGGGCGTGGTGAAGGGGCCGCTGCCCTTCGCCTGGGGCGTGTCGAAGACCGGATGAGCGGGATGGGAGGCGCACCGCCGCGATCCCTCCCCCTTGCGGGGAGGGCCGAGTCGCGCGCCAACGCGAACCGGGGTGGGGGT